>JAQWSU010000032.1 GCA_029243025.1 Pirellulaceae bacterium
ACGATCCGTCGGAAATCCTTGTGCCGAAACGGTAGGATCTTTCACAAAACCGGCTGGAGGATTCACTCGAGGCGACTCGCCGGCAGACTCAGAACGATCCGTCGGAAATCCTTGTGCCGAAACGGTAGGATCCTTCAACAACTTCGCTTCCTCCCCAGTTTTCGTCTGGATGGGCAAATAGGTCGTGAGGTCGGATTTGCTGTGCAGGACAGAGACTGTCGAATCCTTGATAAATTTTGTTTGCCGTTCACTTCCCGCTTGTTTCTGCTTGGGTAAAGCACGCAGAACTGAGAGATCGGATTTCGTTCCTGTCGCTTTCAAAAGCGGCGTGACAGAATCCTTTTCCAACGGCAATTCTCGTCGCACGGTTCGCGCGGCGTTGGCCTTTTGTTGGGAAATGTACTCAGCGCGAGTGAGCACCGCTGGCAATTTCTCAGCCGAACGATTGGAACGATCCTTGATTGGCGCAAATTGTGCTTGCGTGGCAACACCGGGAGCCAAGACGAATAAAAGGCCAATGGAAACACTGATCCAATGCCCCTGAACACGTGGCTTACAAATGCGTCCGCTTCGCGGTAACGTTGAATTGCTCATCACGTCCTTCCGTCTCAATTGGCTTCATTCAAGTCATCATCGACAAACGGATTACCCGTATCGAGTGGCACTGTTCCCTCATCGACGACGTCTTCCTTGGATGACGATCGCTGATCGAGGGCGGGCGTATCGACGGGGGCAGATAGTTTTTCATCCTTCGTGACCGAATCGGACGAATCCGGCACAATCACCGATGGTGAAACTTCGGCTTCAGCAAGGTTTGGTTCCAGCAGAAGACTTACCGGTGGGGATCCAAACAGAAATCCATGATCAGGACCGGTGTAATTTGGCATTCTGGACCCCAAACGCAAGATAGCGATCGGGCGGCCGAGTTGATCAGCAACTTGCAACGGATCTTCCTCGGGCAACGCATCAAAATAGCGTTGGTGCTTGGGATCTTCTGACTTTGGAAAAGCCTCTTGCGGATTTTCTACATAGATCACGCGTACCACCATCTTCCCGGCCAGAGCGAGTTCCAAGTCTTCTTGAGCAATATCCACGGGAACAGGAAAACGTGCTTTCATTCCCTGAGGAGGATAGAGCCGGTTGATGAGTTCGAGACTTGGATACACCTCGGCACCGTCGTGACGAGGAATATTCGAGACTTTCAATCGATAAACGTGCCCCACGAGCACACCTGCCCGAAGTGTCGGCGCGGGGAACTGAAAAGCTCCGTCGCTCGCAATGGCAACATCCGCTCCCTCCGGAACCTGAACTTCCACAGGTTGGGTGTAGCCGCGAAACGGATAATTATTTCTGAGCTGCCGAGCGCCAATCGCACCCGGCGGCATGTCAATGTTGTACTGATAATGAACAGTACGTTGCGCCCACGTCGTGGATGCACAAAGGAGGCTTGCCAAACCGAGCAAGAAGACGAGCGACATGGACTTCGCAGTTGCAAAACCATGAAACGAAAACGGTAAGCAACTTTGATTCATCACATCAGTTTCCTGTGAGCAGCAATCAATCCACTGAGCTGAATGACGTCTTTTGCTTCAAAAGCCCGTCAGGTTGAAAACCGCATCAGGGCAGGGGAGTGTGCAAAGCAAACTCCCAAATATTCGTTGTCCCACGCCTGACATTCGGCGCGGGACATTCCTCCCAAAATCAGTGCGAACAATTGGGCCCGCAACTTGGTCCGCAAACATGCTGAACCTGTCCGGACGACTGAGCACCGTAATGGTGTCCGTAACGAACCGTTGGATGGATCGTATCTTCCGTGATCCAAGCCTTCGACGGCGGATGAGGATAGCTCAGTCCAGGACGTTGCTTAACATTTATCTTCACCTTTTTAACAGGATCAGGAATGTGTCGGCTTGTCCAGTTTTTCATCACGTGACGTTTTAAACCGGCGGGCACTCCCATCGGAATGTGGGGTGGCCCCGGCAAACCAATTGGTGTGCCTGACATGGTCATCCCGTATTGCGGCATATTGACCCCTGAGATCAAGTCAGCCGGCATACCACCAGGCGGCATGGGTGCCGTATTGGCAACCGCCATCGGTCGATGATGCAGCAAGCCATGATGACCTGCTTGAGCGACTGGAACTCCGTAGCCTGCAGGAGTGACCTGTTCGCCACCGAATTGCCCGCCAGGAGTTTCCATATCTTTGTTACCGATACGAATCACCGCCAGGATGACACCTTTCTCGGTAGCTTCCTCAATTGGATCCAAACCTGGATCCAACGGAGTGCTCACCAAAGTTGCCACATCGGCAACGGCTACTCCCTGGAATTCGGGATCCGGTAGGTAAACAACTTTCGTAACAAAGTTACCAGCGAGGACTTGATCGAAGTCCTCTTCTGTAAACTGAATCGGAATCGCATTATGAGCCAAGTAGGCCATGCTGCGGTATCGAGGCGGACCAATCTCGAGCGTCGGATATAACTCGACGCCTTCTCGATTTTCGATACTGGTCAGCTTGAGTCGATAAATGCCACCCTGTGTGAAATCTTGCCGACCTGGTGTCACCAAAGGCATCGAATCAAATTGGCCCACACCGGAAACGTCCCACTGCACTTGCATCGATTCAGGTCGTGAGAAGAGCACCTGCACTGCTTGCAAGGGCGATCCACTTGGTCCAAAGTTGTCTTGCGGCAAGCAATTTGGTCCACCCACACTCGGAGCAACCATCGTGTGGCCGCCCATCATTATGCCAGACGCTTCCACGACGGCTCCTGGTGCCCCAACGCCTGCAGTCATTGGCCCAATGGCGGACACTGGTGCCACTGGTGGACGTGGTGGCGTCAAAACGCCGGGTCCAGGTCCACCAACACCAGGTCCCGGTTGAGCCAGTCGCGACGCGGGGGGCAGATTGTGGCCGCCCGTCAGTTCGCATCCGACCGCCGCCACTGTCGAAAACAGCAGCAACGTCGCAATCCATTGACGTATCTTCATGATTTCCCCCTACTAAATGCAACTGTGCTCGAGTCCGACTCGACGCATTTCCTGACAGCCACATCCAAGACGAATTGATGTCGTTCGATCATCTTGAGCCCCAATTCCCGAACCAAACTGCATTACAACTCAAGTAGACCTGTAATCGTCTCATCCGTAGAATGGCTCGACCTCACTCGCTCCCAGGGCTCCAACCAGTATTGCCCGGAAGCCAAAAGCAACAGAGTGATGGTCTAGGTGTATTTCCTCGGAAATCATCAGCTCGAATCTTTGGCAAAACCGTCAGAATCAGTATATGGATTACAGATTACCCGCCCTCACAGCTGGATTGCTGCTCGCTGCTTTCGGAATTGCCAGGGGGTTATCTGGTGAAAATCCGCCAGCAGTTGCAGTGCAAGCACCTCCTCAGACGATGGCTCGCTTGCCCGCAAACGCCGCAACTCACCCCAACCACCGGGCCGGCTCACAACTGATTTCGGATGCTATTCGCCAACTGTCAAGCCATCAGACCATTTCAGCTAAGGTTCGCCATCGCACGCAAATGTTTGACCAACGACTGGTCGGTTCAGGCCTTTACCTGCAAAAGCGGATGAAACCAGATCCGCTGGTCAGATTTTCGCTCTCCGTTCAATCGGGAGAACGCGCAGTCAGCTTGCTCCACATTTGCGACGGACGGTTTCTCTGGATCCGTGAAAATCTAGATCCGCCAGCATCGCTGAGCCGAATTGACCTGCGACGTGTCCGCAATGCCAGCCAACCCGACCGATCTGAAACGGTCCTGTATTCAATGACGCTTGGCGGCGGAATTGTACAGTTACTGAAGTCATTGCAAGCAAACTTCCACTTTTCCGAGCCCTATCCACTCACCTTCCAGCAGGTTCCTGTATGGTCCCTCGACTGTCGCTGGAAGCCGCACCGCCTGAAAAAACTGCTCCCAAAACACGCCCTTTTTGATGAAGCAGGAAAGCTCGACGTGGCCGAATTGCCACCTCAACTGCCAGACCACGTTTTCGTGTTGTTTGGGCAAGACGACCTGTTTCCCTATCACATTGACTTTCGCCGATCACGATCCAATCGAACAAAAAAAGAACAGCCGAAAAAGAAATCAGCTTCGCTGGTGACAATGGAACTGTTCGAAGTTCAATTCGATGCGCCGATCCAACCATCGCAGTTCATCTACAAACCAGGGGATATCGAGATCACTGACGGGACCGACGACTACATCGCCCGACTGCAAAGATTTGGCGCGCGGACAACTCGAAAATCAAAGAAACGTTGAGGCAGCGGATCTTGGTCCTCAGACGTGTACCAAGCGTCCAGCGTTATGACGCTACCAAAGGTGCAGCACCGAATTCATGGAAATCAACTTCAGTTCGCCGTCGCGATATCGCAATACATTGATACCGCAATTCTCCTGTGAGATGGAGCGGGCATGAGCGAGCGGCATTTTGGCAGCCATCGCCAAATAAACTCGGTTTACGACGTTGTGAGCAACGATCGCGATCCGCTTGCCTTGATTTTGGCGTAGAAGTTTATCCAGGGCGGGAACCACTCGATCACGTACATCCATTAAGCTCTCGCCGTCGCGATAGCCGTTCTGAGCCGGATCGTCCATAAAACGACGATAGAAGTCAGGCTCTGTACGTTCGATTTCGACCCAACTGCGCCCCTCCCAGGAACCGACATCAACCTCCGAGATTTCGGGCACGATTCCCACATTCAACTCGTGGGGGTGGGCAACAATTTCCGCCGTCTGCCGAGCTCGAAGCAACGGACTTGAGTAAACCGCTTCAAGTTGCTGATGCGCAAGACCTTTTGCAGCCAGTTCTGCCTGGCGTTTGCCTTCCTCAGAGAGTGGACCGTCAACAGTATTCCCCTGCAAAATAGGAGGATTTGCCAGGTTGTTGTCCGTTGCACCATGGCGCAGCAGATAGACGTAACAACTTTCCGGCGTAGGGGAGGGGGGCATAGGAACCATCCTTCGAAATAAAACAGAGAGGGTCGCTCAGTGGCACGGTATTGTAGCTATCCTGCTCACAGCACAAAGACCTCTCGAGTTCAAACCGCAGATGCGGAAAGCACGATTCGGAAAAATCCAACGGGGCAGGGCGACTTGGACAGTAGAAAAGTGACGTCAGCTTTCCATTCGGACTTCATTCGAACCGGCAAATAGCAGCGCCCATGCGGACACGGTCGCGAACGACAAAACCTCAACGCGGCGGCAACCGCCAACCTTCGAATCAGAACGCCCCCAAACTCCACTCACTTGTATTTACGTGGACCGCCATCATTGGCGTCTGGAAAGTTAAAACTGTCGCGCGGAAATCCTTGCTTTCGCTTGTCCTTTAGCATTCGGAGTGCTCTTCATCCGTTCACTCAATCGTTTTGCATTCGATTTTGTCGATTCCGTATCGATTTGCCGCAGAAAGCGACCGACAACCGCGGCAGATCGCCGCAACACCTAGAATCCGACGGCAGCCGGCGCTAAGATGTGAGTTCATTCTTTGCCCCGATAGACGTAAATACGGCGCAGCACCAGCAAATAAATGGAGTAATCGTGTCAAGGATTTTCACCATGTTGGCGATCGTGGCTACTCTTCTGCTGTGCGTTGCAATTTTTTTCGGATTGCGAATCGGCAAATACAACGAACTCTACTCATCGTTTCTCTCTCTGAATCGCCAACTGAAGGAAGTGCCGGCTGATACTTCCCCAACACAGATCGAGAAATTGCGAACGGAAGCCATCGAAGTCTACCAACAACTCGAACCGCCGCGTGAGAAGTCAAGAATTCATATGTTGATAGGCATCATGGCCGGCCTGGTCGCAATCCTTGTCAATTGCATCTCGGTGACTTATTTCATCGGAACGAGTCGTTGGTGCAAAGAGGTGGTCGATACCTACGGGTTACCCGTCGACCTTGTGGGGACAAGCACAAAGCTAAAACGACAATGCTTTGCCTGGTCGCTTTCCGGGGTCTTGGTCGTGATGTTGATCGTTGGCTTGGGCGCCGCTTCCGACCCAGGAACGTTACGAACAACCACACCGCAATGGGTGAAACCGCATCTGTTTGCCGCCTTATTTGGTATCACCTGGATTGCAATTTCGCTGATGGTTCAAGTTATCAAAATCCGAGACAACACGGAGGTTGTTGACAACATCCTGACTAAAGTCCGTCAAATCCGCCTCGAGCGAGGCTTGGATGCGGACGTGTGAATTTGATTTGTCATGAGAGCTTGTATTCAAAGAGTCACACGTGCCAAGGTCAGCGTCGGTCCCGACGTGACAGGTTCTATCGAGCAGGGACTGCTGGTGTTGCTCGGCGTCGGTCACGACGACTCTGACCAGGATGCCGAATACTTGGCTGAAAAAACCGTCAATTTACGAATCTTCGAAGACAGCGAAGGCAAGATGAATCGTTCGCTGATCGACGTTGCTGGCGGGCTGCTCGTGGTAAGTCAATTCACGCTTTGGGGCGATTGCCGCAAGGGCAGGCGTCCGAGCTTTGTCGCTGCGGCGGAACCCCAACGAGCAGAACAGCTCTACGAGAAATTTGTTGAGACTGCTCGGCAACGCGGCCTGGAGGTGCATTGCGGACGGTTCCGAAGCATGATGCAAGTCGAACTCGTCAATGACGGCCCCGTAACACTTTTGCTGGATAGCCAAAAGACTTTTTGAAGTTCAAACCGATCACGGTCGGCGGGAGTCGCCGGTTCGGATTTACCAAGCCAAGTGACAATTAAAGCGTATCAGCGGACGACCTCTTGCTGGTTAAATGGATTACCGACCACTTCTCCGACGGTCTCGCGAGCCACACGGTGCACCTCACCCTCACGACCTCCCAAGAAATTCGACAGCGACGGATCTCCCAACACCAACACCGTACAGATGATGAGCTTGGCGTAGGTAGAAAAATTCGCCCAGGAACTTTTCCCAAAGAACTTCAATGCGGTACCGGACGACTTTTTCAAACGAATACGACCTCGATGGAATTCGACGCTCCAAATTTCGTCCAGAATTAAATGCGTCAGATAACCAATCACCACAGCGGCAACCTTGAACATGCGATATTCAAATTCACCCGACACTAATAAGGCAGCAACCAATCCAGCGATTGCCGCAGCTGGAATGCTGTGCCACATCCCCCGATGCACACTGAATCGACTCAGCATTTCACCGATGCCGAATCGGACAAAGATGTACATACAGCCGCCCGCCATGATAATGGACTCGTGAGAGAGCCCCATTTGCCGAAGTCGGGCCATCATCAACATGGGAATCACCGCCGCTGAAAATGACGTGATTTCGCGAACAGGCTTTCCCGAATCGCTGTCGAGATCCGGCAGAATGCCCGCGATGCTGCAGAGCCCCGCCGACACCATGGCGACCGGAATTGGGATGTGATAGAGGAAATGCCCTGCTGCCCCATACCCTACCCCCACCATCGTGCTCGTCGTGATGTGAGTCTTAAAACCCGCCATTTAGTGCCCCCCCTCTCGATGCACGGCCAAGTCACAGCCGTACAACATCAGTCTTGCCATTTACAAACCTGGGAAATCGAGACGATACAGAGAATATCGATCTGCAGCCCGAGCAGCCCAACAATTCGGCACACTCAACGAATGGACTATCGGCGGGATTTGACTGCGACTATACTCCGCGCGCGAAAAGCAGGATCAGCCGCCTTCTCACACGGCCGCCCTCAACAAGATCGGCAGCCAAGGCAAAATAAACAAAAAAACAACCCGTCTGACATCAGTACTAGCAAGGCCATCCATGCAAGCTTACGACATCATGATGCTGATCGTCTTAGCCGTCACCACGTTCATCGGCTTCCGCAAAGGACTCGCATGGCAGATCGCCTCACTGGCGGCGATCTTTTTCAGCTATTTCGTCGCGTTGCGATTCCGAGATGTGGTGGCTTCAAAGATTGATGCCCAGCCGCCATGGAATACCGCCTTGGCGATGCTAATCGTTTACGTTGCCTCTTCCTTGGTGATCTGGATTCTTTTCCGATTCGTGCGTGGTTTTATCGATGGAGCCAAACTGGGGGGATTTGACCGCCAGCTGGGCGCGCTACTTGGCATGGGCAAGGGAATTGTGCTGTGCGTGATCATCACGCTGTTTGCTGTCAGCCTGCTGGGTGAGCAACAGCGCCGTGACATTATCGAGTCACGTTCAGGCCTGTACATTGCCCGCCTTCTTGACCAGGCAGACGCGGTGATGCCAACCGAGATGCACAACTTTCTAAATCCCTATCTGAATCAACTTGAGAATCGTGCTGACGAATCGAGCCCCAACACCAATTTGGATAGTGAAATGGAGAAAATGGAAGACTGGCTGAAGCAGCAAGGAGGACAGATCCGCGCCGGTCAAAATACAGCGTCGCACCCAAATTCAACGACGGGTAAAAACCCGGCCGCAGCAGCCGAATCTTTCTTCTCTGAATCGAAGGATGCGGTCGCAGATCGTGCCCGCCGCATGCGAGTTTTCGACCGCCGATAATGATTTCCGAAGCTTGTGAGCAGGCCCCGGAGCAACCGATACAGTCGGAACAACTGGGTATGAACGAGCCAAGCAACCAAAGCAAGGCAGGGCGGTTCTCCCAAAATCAAGCAACTCGAGAAACGAAACATTGACCGTTTCAAGACCCATTCTGAAGGATCGTCAGCCCTCGATTCGGACGGCGAATCGAGGGCAATTTCCAGCACTCCGATCGGTCTCTGATCAGCAGGGGACCGTCCGCCTGACGCGAGTGAAAAGAGCCGCATCGAATCGCTCAAACTTGGCTTTAACTGATCGCCTCAGCCCACCTGCAACGTTGCAGGAAAACGCAGGGGGTGCCGTGGCAACGCAAAACGGCAAATGCGGCTGAATCCCGGGAAGAATCGATCCAAAACCGAACATAAGAAACATTATCGGACGTTGCAGAAACGGCGAAAAAGCCCCACTCACGGCCCGTTATCGCTCAACTTGCCGGGGCTCAAAAGAGCTTAGCCAGTGGCCTCAACTCCATCCAAAAAGACACCCATCCGACGAAACTTTTCGTACCGCTGCTGGAGCAATTCATCTGTCTCCAAGGCGACTAATTCTCGAAGTTGCCGAGTGAGGAAAATCTTCAGGCGACTGGAGGTTTGATGATGATCTCGATGAGCTCCCCCCAACGGCTCCTCGATCACTTCATCAATCACACCAAACTCAAGAAGGTCGCTCGACGTGAAGCGAAGCGACTCAGCCGCCTGCTCAGCAAACTCATGGCTCTTCCAAAGAATTCCAGCGCAACCTTCCGGGCTGATCACGGAGTAATATGAGAACTGGAGCATCGCCACGCGGTCGCCGACGCCAATCCCCAAAGCTCCGCCGCTGCCACCTTCCCCAATGACCACACAAATCACTGGGGTTTTCAGCCGAGACATTTCGTACATATTTTCAGCAATCGCCTGAGCTTGCCCACGTTCTTCTGCACCCACTCCAGGATAAGCCCCCGGCGTGTCAATCAAGCAAATCACGGGGATCCCAAACTTTGCCGCCAACTTCATCTTCGAAAGCGCTTTACGATATCCTTCAGGGTGGGCACAGCCGAAATAGCAAGCAGTTCGCTCCTTCGTTGTTCGGCCTTTCTGATGTCCGACAACCATCACTTTGAATTGATCTAGCTTGGCAAAGCCGGCCAACATCGCCGAATCGTCGCCAAAGAGTCGATCACCGTGCAACGGTACAAATTCGTCAAACATCAACGACAGATAGTCAGATGTTTGAGGACGATCTTTGTGACGAGCAATCTTTACCGTCTGCCACGGAGTCAGATTGGAGTAGATTTCACGAGTCACGTCAGCCAACTGATCGCGTACTCGCCGCATTTCCTGCTCGGATTCCGGTCGACCGACACTTTTAAGCTTTTCGAGACGCGTTTCAAGCTCATAAATCGGTTGTTCAAATTCGAGTCCGGGGCTGAGTTGATCCATGGTTTTACTCCACGTTAACGTCGATTCGCTCGAGTGACACGAATTTTACTAAATTCATCCAGAAACTCGCCCATCGACGCAGGACGATCGTCTGGTTTTTTGGACATCATCCGGGCAACTAGCTTCGAATATTCCTGGCTCGTCGCTTCACTGCTCGCCGTGATATTCGGCACCTGGGCCCGCAAGTGCTTTTGCAACAACTCATCCGGACTACCACCAGTAAATGGTGGACGCCCGCAACTTAGCTCGAACAGCATACAACCGAAACTGTAAATGTCACTTCGATGGTCGAGCGCCTCACCACGAATCTGTTCGGGTGACATATAACTACGAGTTCCCTGGACTTTCCCTCGCCCGCCGAACAATCGCCCTAATCCTTTTCGTTCTTTCTGGGCGATTGCAAAGTCGATCAACTTAACATCAAAGTCTGTGTTAATCAGGAAATTGTCCGGCTTGATATCGCGGTGGATCCAACCTTGGCCGTGCAAATACTGAAGCCCGCCGGCCGATTTCCGAATCACGTTAGGGAGCGTCGTTCTATCCTGCTTCGAATCACGGGTTTGACGAATCCATTGCTTGAGGTTGCTTGATTCAAAATACTCCAACGCTACGTAAGGGAGCCCTTTATTGACGTCGAAATCATAAACCTCAATCACGTTTGGATCGTGCAGCCCTTGACCTACCAAATACTCATGTTTGAGCAGCGCAATCTGCTCCTTATCGCCCCGATTTTCTTCCTGCAAGGCTTTGAGAGCACAACGCCGATTATCGACCTCGCTCATCGCTTCCCAAATCTGACAGCTGGCCCCTGCCCGAACGAGTTTCAGCAGTCGGTAAGAACCAATGTAATTTTGATCGCGCGCCACGAGTCGTCTCTCTCAGCTTCCTCCCCCCTGCTCTGTGCCGGAACTTGACAGGGGGTTCAATTGTGCGTTTTCTGCTTATTTTTCACGCAGCCTATAAGTTTATAAGAACGGTGCAATCTGAAAAAGATCACCGCAGCCGAATGATAGCGAAACTCGTCCGTGGCAGCGTCAGGCTGGCTCGCTAATAGCGTACAAAAAGCAGAAAAAGCCCTTGGGGAGGCGATGTGGGGCCGGCAAGCCGACGATCACATCCTTGAACAACCTCTTCAATCCACGCCGGGTTTTGCTTGCCCAAGCCAACCTGCACCAGCGTACCCACGATGATTCGAACCATGTTATAAAGGAAGCCATTGGCCTCGATTTCAAGCGTTACAAAAGATTCGTCTTCAACTTGTTGCTCAACCAAATCAAGATCAAAGACGGTTCGCACCGTCGATTTTCGCGGCGCACCAGCTGCCTGAAAACTGGCAAAGTCGATCTGGCCCACAAGCTGGTCGGCCGCCTGCTTCATCCGTGCTACGTCGAGTGATTGGTGAAGATGCCAACAGAAATGGCGGCGAAAAACATTAGGTTGGCCCCCACACTGAATCACATATCGATAGCGTTTCGACTTCGCATCGCGAATGGGATGAAAGCCTTCCTTAGCAAACTCCAACTTCCCAATGCGTACATCGTAAGGAAGACGCGCATTCAGTGCTCGACAGAGCGTCTGATCATCCAGCCGGGTCTCACTGGCAGCACTGACCACCTGCCCAATCGCATGCACACCCGCGTCGGTACGCCCACTCGCCAGTGTGCGAATACTTTCGCCGGTCACAGCTAAAATGGCGGACTCGACGATTTCCTGAACCGACCGCTTTCCGGGCTGAAGCTGCCAGCCGCAAAAATCCGTTCCATCGTAGGAAACGGTCATTTTTAACACACGCATTGCAGCCTAGGTCGCCGCGGCGGTGGCGACGAGTCTTTCGGCAATTTGCACTGCGTTTGTCGCGGCACCCTTCCGAAGATTATCACTGACACACCAAAAAGCAAGTCCATTGGGTGAGGAAAGATCCTCTCGTATACGCCCGACATAAACGGGATCAAAGCCGGTCGAAAGATGCGGCATCGGATATTTGCCAGCGTCAAGATCATCCATTACTTCGACACCTGCTGCAGCCTCAAATAGTTCGCGTGCTTGGGAAACGGAGATGTGCTTCTCAGTTTCGACAAGAATGCTCTCACTATGGCAGTTTTCCACAGGCACGCGAACGCAGGTTGGGCAAACCTGAATCGATTTATCACCAAAGATTTTTTGTGTTTCCCAAACCATTTTCATTTCTTCAGACGTGTAGCCTGCGTGTTTCCCCGAACCGATCTGCGGTATCACGTTCAAGGCGATGGGATGCTGGAACGCTTCATATTGATGCTCCCGACCTTCTAATCGAGCTCTCGTTCCCTCGAGCAAATCACGTTCGCCGACCACCCCGGCCCCGCTCGTTGCCTGGTAGGTACTGACGACAACTCGGTGAATGCAACCAAAATCGTGCAATGGCTTCATCGCAACGACCATTTGAGTCGTTGAACAATTCGGACTTGCAATGATTCCCTGATGATGTTGCAGAGCGTCGCCGTTGACTTCGGGAACGACAAGTGGCACCGTATCGTCCATCCGCCACGCATTACTTTCGTCGACAACAACCGTTCCACGCTCCACCGCCCAGGGCACAAAATCCTTGGCGATGTCGTCCGGCGTGCTGGCGATGCAGAGATCAATATCGTCAAACACCTCTGGCCGTAACTCCTCAACCGTGACCTCCTTACCCCGAAAAGTCAGCCGGCTACCGGCCGATCTGGCCGAAGCCAAAAATCGAACTTTTTCCAGTGGAAAATTGCGCTCTTCGAGCAACTGACGAATGAGACGACCGACAGCACCTGTCGCTCCAACTACAGCAAGAGTTTCGAACACCTGTCCACTCCCAAACGGAGACCTAAATGACACAACAGCGCAAGCTGTTGAAAAATCTTAACAATCAGATCGAATCTGAACTTCAGCAATCGCCTAGTATAGGCCGAGCCATCCGGCAGCTGAAGTGCCAACATCAAACGGATTGTGTCTGGGGTTTGCGGTTCGGGCCGGTGGTATTCAAGGAGCCCCCCCCTGCCCTACCCGACTCCAAACGTCGGTCGAACAACATTCGGACGATCGCTGGCGAGACAAAAGCGGCGTTACCAATGAGCATCGCCAGCCCAAAGGTGGTCATTCCCATCCCCAACGCGATTCCCAGGTGAAGTGGCACCGCCAGGAATAACATAAGTGGTCGCGTCAAACGGGGCCAAATCAATACGGGATAGGTTATTTCCCAGGCTAAAATCAGCTGAGTCATAAAATTCACCAACAGCGGATAAGCCGCAAGCCAAGTCATATCGATCGTCTGGTATTCATAATTGGCAAATGCCCCCCACAGAGCCGTCCCTGCCCACCAAGTTTGCCCCATTAATTTGCCGACTCCGGCGAAGAAATAAATCATGCACATGTGAACCTGAATCAAGCGTTGGGCCACATTTGCCATCACAAGTTTGGCGGGCTCTGCCGCATCGCGTCCTGCTTGTCCTTTTCGACGCCTCAATCGATCAACCGAATAGGCGGCTCCCGACGGGCCAATGGCTAAGTAAAGCGCCAGCATGCCATTGATCTGATCCAGCCCAAAAAGCGCACCTACCGCCCGATGGGCGTAAGAAACAGTGATCAAGAAAGTCAAAATCGCCGTGAATCGTGTGAAACACCCAATCGTGAAAAGAAAGATCACAACGAGGGCCAGAAGATGGCAGCCCCAAAGAGCTTGAGGCGAATCAACAAAATACAAATGACTCCAAGCGTAAGAGGCTCGATTCCCCAAACTGAATTCGTGAAATCCCTCCGCAAATGCGGTCGGCAGTCGCCCGTTCGGGCCGAAAAACTCAACGAGATCTTTGGTCCAAACGAGATGCGTGTAAAACAACATCGCACCGGCAAGAATCCGAATCACACCCAGAGTCGCCGGATCAGCCGGCGAAAACCAGAACCGATTCCATCCCTGCAAGCTGCCCGAGCCTAATTCGCGAAAGTAGTCCGTCACCAACTTCACGAGTCATCTCCTGTGAACAATCCCAGGTCGGCCAAATCCACATACAAACTCGGGTCGTCCAATGCGACTTCCCCTCGCCGTATTGCGTCAGGAAATGGAATCTCGTGCCGCTGTAAAAACAATTGGACCCGTTCGCCGTCGTATTGGGCTAACAACTGATTGGCAATCCCCTGACTCATCAGTCGCGTCAGATTCTGGGCACGCGAGTTGTTAAACGACAACTGCTCTTTCTCGCGTTCACTCATCCAATCAAGGGGCGCATCGTTATTGATTCGCGAATGATTGTTGAACAACGACTCCGTCATCATGAAGTGCCGATGATAAAGCAAACGAGGCCAGTGCTGATCAGGATCGGGAATACGCCCAACTTTTTGCGAACCATCGGGCATCGTCAGTTCATAACGAATAATGTGGCTGGGCCCGGGATCAGGTGCAAAGAATCGATAACCATGATTCAAATAGGCCCCAACTTGATAGGGCAGAAATAGTTGCGACACTTCTTGAGCCAGCACGGGCGAGGGCGGAGGTGACGACCAGGGAGCGGCAAATACAGCAAGCAAGTGGACAGCAATCAGCACACTGACGATCGCCCGCCCGCGAGGAGTCCACTGCTGCCAACTGTGAGGTGATTGAGATGGGGACATATAAAATGTATCGTCAAAGCTGGGCAGGAAAAACGACTGCCAGAGCCCTTATGGGAAACTTACTCCCACA
Organism: Pirellulaceae bacterium; assembly: GCA_029243025.1. Classification (NCBI taxonomy): domain Bacteria; kingdom Pseudomonadati; phylum Planctomycetota; class Planctomycetia; order Pirellulales; family Pirellulaceae; species Pirellulaceae bacterium. The sequence continues at coordinate 14,642 of JAQWSU010000032.1, forward strand.
AAAAAAAGAACCCTCGCTACTGTTACGAGGGTTCTTCTTATTTGAGAAACTATAACATTAATGACCGACTAACGTGCGTCGGCAAGCTTTGTCTCATCAAAATCAAAGTTCAATTCAAGCTGGTCGCCACCGGCAAGACTAATGTCCTGCTCTTTCGTCAGCTTTTGCCCATCTTGCTCAACTGTAACCACGACGTGATAGTCCGACCATTTCTGGCCTGCCTCGATCTTGTTCGTCGCAAATTCGCGAACCGTACCCGTGGATTGAGTTTTCATACCTGAAAGGAAAACCGAAGCATTTTCCGGCACACGGAGTGTCAGACGAGTCTCGACAGGCTCTGACTTGCTGAAGTCGAAATCAAGGTGAGCCGCTTGACCAGCTCGTAGCGTGGCGAATTGCGTTCGCTCTACCTTCTCGCCATCACCACGGTCGACTGTTGCAGTCACCTCATACTTGTAGCTGTAACCTCGATTCAATCCCTTGGAAACGTATCGGCGCTGCGCACCTTCGCTACTTGTCGCCAAGCCATTGACGGTGATGGTCGCTTCCGCAGGAACGTCAACAGTGAGAATTCCCTGGTCTCGGGGGAGACGAGCACTGTCGGCCGGAGTTGTTTCTTGAATGGCATCTTCGGCCGGAGCGTCAGCGGGAGCCGAATGCTCTTCGATGATCACGCCACCATCCGAGTAATTACCGCTTGATCCACCCGAAGAACCACCGGACGAACCGTGGCTAGAATAGGCCGCACCGCTGGATCCTCCCCAGCTACCACCGCTACTTCCACCGCTACTACCGCCCCAGCTACCGCCACTGCTACCGTGGGAACCCCACGAACCACCCGAGGAGGCGTAAGCTCGTCGAGCTGCTTTGCGAGCCTGATGTCGCAGAGCCATTCGCTTGAAAATACCAACGTGGCCACCTTGAGATCCGTGACTTCCCCAACTCCCGCCGGACGAGCCACCTGATGCCCCCCCCCACGAGCCGCCGGAAGAACCGCCGGAAGAGCCGCCCCAGGAACCACCGGACGAACCACCGGACGAACCATGACTACCGTAAGATCCCCCCCAGGATCCCCAACCAGCATGCACGTCAGCGGCCAATCCAATGACCACACACGTGGCGACCAATACGCTTAAGCATTTCCTAACCATCTCAACAAGCCCTCATACTCTTAAGTCCTTGATTTACCAGCTGCCTGAGAAAGCATAATGATCCTCCTTCACAATACAAGCCACCTGCGGCCTGTTTTTCGGTTGCGAAGTTTGGATAGGTCAGGCGCTATAGATAACAAACCATAGCCCAGTCAGAAGGCTATGCGGGCAAAGAAAGCACACATCGCAAGCTTTCGTGTTGAAATTCAGTGCGACCGTGCGACCGCCAACGAAAGCCGCCCCCCACCAATGGGGATGCACCAATGGATTCTGCTACAAGCCGAGCCGATTCAAGAGATCACTAGGATGCATCGGAAGCACGAGGACGTTCATCCCAAGCCATGGCGATTAGACGTTCGGTCGACCAACGACGTTTCTTCGCCTCGGAAGCGAGCTTGTAGATCAAATGTAGCGCTTCGGCCGCCTTGATTTTGCCCCGATAGGTACGAGGTTCTTTCCGATCATCACAGCCGAGGTAGAAACAATGTCTTCCGGAGGCTTCTTTCGCCGGCACAATCTGCCCGAAACACTTGCCCCGGTAAAACACGTCAAATCCACTCTCGCTTGGCTCAAATTTGTAGGCACTTTTCATGACATCGATCCTTCACCTGAGTCGCCAGAATTGGTGACTCCTCAACAGGGCAACCTTCGATGAGGATGCCCCTTAGCCCCGAAGTTCCGATTTTACCCCAGCCACCCTTTCATCGTCACCCCGACTCGTCATTTGGACCGTGACATCCAAAATCTTTTTCGACGAAAAAATCATTACCCGCATGGCAGCGTCAGCGGGCGGTGCCCCGCAAACGGATATCATCAAAGCTCGCCTCGCCGGTGGCTCCAAAGAGTCCGATTCGCACGATGGCCTCCCGCGCCTGAATCGGCACACGGACTTCTTTCTCTTCCCGTCGCCAAACGCCATCCGGCTTCCAGGAGCCGAGCCACCACTGGCCTAAATCACGTCGATTTTCATCGTAGAAGGAGACGACAACGCGGGCTCCCTCGCCATCGGTTCCAACCGCGATTTGGCGTGCGCGGCCCCAGGCAGAGAAGCGAAGTCGTTGAATCGCACGGCCGTCAATGGCGAGTCCTTGCATTAAATGGCAATCACGACCGCGTATTTGATTGGCAAGCTCAACATATCGGTCGCCCTCAGGGGCGTCGGCCGCTTCGACCAACTTCGCCTGACGTTGGTAATACCATCCAGAAACAAACTCAGCTTGGTCGGCTTGCGATTCGAAGTCCCCATTAATTAGCTCTGGATTTCCGGGATCCGGACGCACGTCGCGACGTGCTTCGGCCGTACCGGTCATGGGTACGAACAACGTGGGCCGTAACGCTTCCATCTTGAGTTTTCCGTTTTCCTTACGCAGCAATGTCATCGTCTGTTGATAGCGTTCGCCGACCGGTATCACCATTCGCCCGCCCTCGCGCAATTGTTCAATCAGAGCAACGGGAATTTTTTCGGGAGAGCAAGTGACAATAATTTTGTCGAACGGAGCGTGTTCGGGCCATCCTTGAAATCCATCCCCAAGTTTGACATGCACATTGTTCAAACGCAGTCGTTTCAGGGTTTTTGCCGCTCTTCGACCGAGGGGTTCCACAATTTCGATGGAATAGACTTCGTCTGCTAACGCGCTCAGAACCGCAGCTTGGTAACCGCTCCCTGTCCCAATCTCAAGCACCCGATCGGTTCGCTGCGGGTCAATGCACTCCGTCATAAAGGCCACGATAAAGGGCGACGAGATCGTTTGCGACTCACCGATCGGCAAAGCCATATCGAAATAGGCCTGGGACCGCTGTTGTCGGGCAACAAATTCGTGACGAGGTGTTGTTCGCATCGCTGCGATGACACGTGGATTAATAATGCCGGACGACATTAGTGAATCGCGAACCATCTGATTTCTACGAACTGCCATCGTGCCCGATGGTTGTGCAAAACAAGTTGCACTCCCACCGATAACCACGAGAGGGATGAGCAGCAGTAATTGACGTGAACACATACTGGAATCCAATCACTGATTCGGCGCCAGACACCATTGACCGCGTCCAGATGCCATGCGGCAGACGGTTTGACTATTTCATTCCCTTCGTGAGCGTCATGAAGGCAGCCTCCAAACTAGGCCGATCTTCACCAAACTCCAAGAGTGCAAAGCCGTTGTTGATCAGTTCGGACGCCACATCGCTGTATTCCACAATACCCTCCACCAGCGTCACTGACAGCATCTTTTTCTCGACATTCACCTCGGCCACATCGTCTCGTTTCAGCAACAAGTCGGCCGCTTCTTTTTGTCGATCCTTGACCATCACGTTCAAAACGATCGACTGACGGATTTGCTTCATAACATCGGAGACTGAACCGTTCCAATTCATGACTCCACGATCGATGATTCCAATTTTGTTACACACGTCCGCCAATTCTGGCAGGATATGGCTGGACACAATGATGGTTTTACCCGTATTCCCTAATCGTTTCAACAGATTCCGCATATCGATTCGGGCGCGTGGATCCAAGCCGCTGAGAGGTTCATCGAGCAGCAAAACTTGGGGATCATGCAGCAAAACACGGGCGAGCCCCAAGCGTTGAGTTTGCCCGCGAGACAAGGTATTTGCAAATGCGTCACGTTTGAACGCGAGGTCAACCACTTCCAACATTTCCTCGCAAATCGTTCTGCGTTGAGGACCGTTGATTCGATAGGCAGCCGCGAAGAACTCGAGATATTCGATCACCTTCATGTCGTCGTACACGCCGAAAAAATCAGGCATATAGCCGACCAATCGACGGATCTCTTTCGGATGCGTGTAGATCGAGTTTCCATCTACGTAGGCTTCCCCCCAACTTGGCGTCAGCAAGGTGGCAATGACCCGCATCGTGGTGGTCTTCCCTGCCCCGTTGGGGCCGATAAAGCCAAACAGGTCTCCCTTTTGCAAATCCAAATCGATCGATTGGATTGCGAACAGTTCGCCGTACTTCTTAGTCAAGTCACGAGTCTCGATCACGTCAAATCACCTTTCGACCTTCACGGGCATTTGCAAGCGGTAGTAGGTCCAGTGTGCTTGGTTTTCAGTTTGCAGCTCCACTCCGTTCAACACGACTTGAGCAGCCACCTGCTTACTGCGACCGACCAAAATTGCTCGCCCTGAATTTAAGTGCTGGGTCAAGTCAATCGATCGATGATATCGGTGCGTTAGGCCGGTATAGTTCATTCCCTTGGCAGCTTCGTGAAACATCATCAGCTCCAAAATCCGGTCGACATCTTGGTCAGACACGTCCCAAGCTGTCATCACATTCCTACCGTTCAGAACCCGGCGTCGGGTCAACCGAGTTTGTATATCAACCGTTGAACGATTAGCGAGATCGATACGTTCCCCTCCGCGCATGTTTCCCAGCGGATAGACCCATCGATCATGCATCAAATAAGCATCCCCAAGTTCGAAGGAGCAAGGGTTGACGACCACACCTTCCAATTGAGCTTCCGCGACAACTCTCAACTCGGACGAATCCTGCAGTTGGCAGCTCCCCCACCATTGCCCGATTAAGCTACGACTTGACCGAACCGCAACAGGAAACTGTTCCATCCAAACATGGGCTCGAAACGCATCACGCGTATCAACCTCAACTTGATACGGTTTCGAAAAGGATGTCGATGACATTCCACTGTCCATACCGCCAAACCCCACTCCAGGAATCCCTTGCCAAATCAGAACTCGTCCCGTGTCATCCGCAGCCAGAATGGGTGAAGTGATTCGACTATCCAGTGAGAGTCTTTCCGTATTGGGACTAAACAAATGCATCCAAGTCGTGCCTCGCACTAGTGAGCGAGACAAGTCGACATCTACAATCGTCGCTTGATTTGTCTTGACCTGCTCACCCTTCCAGGAGCTCGTGAGCAGGTGGGCAACCGACAAAAACACCAAGATGGTGATGGGAAACGTAGCCCAAGTCCAAACAGACTTGCCGCATCGCTTGAGCAACCAGTATTCCAGGGGACCGACGATCAAAATGTAAATCGCGATCAAAGAAGCGGTCAGGGAAAAGGGAACCAAACTCACTCCTTGAAACTGCTCCAAGGCCATCCTCAGTTGGCCTCCCAGGTCACGAAAACCGAGCGATCGAGAAGCCGTGCGTCCTGAACTGAGTTGACCTGCTGGCAGATCAGTTGCATTTTGAGCCAGTTCGAGGATTGCTGCGAGCAGCCGACGGCGATCCGTCCAACTCACAAACGGATCTTGAGAGAGATCGAACGCAACGAAAATCGTTTGCCCGAAACCGACAATCCCTCTCACAATCGCCGGTCGTTGATCGGCGCCAAAGCCTTCCGCAACAGCGACAACACCATCGATGTCCCGTAGGATTGCCATCGGAACCTCAAATCTGATCACATTGGAGGAGCCACGGTCAAGCCGCGTGGTCGCCGCTGCAAACTGTTCAATTCCAGTCGTTTGCCGCTGAATTGCAATCCGCTCAAGGGTACCGGGCAAGATGGCCGAAAACGGGGCATCGTCCAATGCATCGTCGTTTGTCGAGGCAATCACCACGAGTTTCCCACCAAGTTCCACCCAACTCTCGATCGCCGAACGCTGATCTTCCGATAGCCCGTCCAGCAGCGTATCGCACGATGAAACAACAAACAAAAGGTCAACGGCGGCGTAACCCAATAGATGATCGGGAAGATTTTCGGCGACCGAAACAGAACGGTGGACGACCCGGCTCCCATTGCCTCGCAATTGAATGGCTTGGGGCAAATCAAGCCCGTCCCCCAACTCAATGATCAGTGTTCGATCCGAAGGCACGCCACCTGCCAACGGTGTCCCTTGAATTGTGGTTTCCCAGGGCGGCCCCTCGGTTGGCTCCAATCGAATCCGCACTGCCCCCCCTGCCCGCCCGAATTTGACGTATCTCCAAATTGCTTGTTCGGTTCCGGCAGCAATTTCTGGAATCGAAAAGACGTAGGTCGCCGGAATAGCTTCCCCGTCCTGCAACGTTACATGCAGATGCCCGCTGAGCGGACGATCTGGTCCTGCTGCTAAAGTCAGTCGGAGCGGCGTCCAAAAACCCACCTTGTAAGTTCCATCAAACCCAACAGAGACCGAATGAATCGCAGGCCCCACCCGTGTGTCACCGCACGTAGCCACGGACGTAGCCACGGACGGCATCAGCACCAAAGCAAAAGCGATCGTGGCAGCACATCGAATCATTTACGTTTGCCAGGGGCTTGAAAAAAACTTGGACCAGAAACCGTTAAACCAGCAACTCGAACGGATAAGAGTCAGGGCTTCCCCTGGTCTGGACAACAACAAACAAACTGCTGACAACCGGGACAGCCGGCGCCATACTTTCGCTGGACTGCTTCCGTTAGGTCAACTCCGCTTACATTCGCGATGGTGGTGAGCCAAGCCAGGACATCGGCAAACTCCTCACTCCGATCTTCCGCAGATCCTTCTCGCAGTGCGGTAGCAAGTTCCCCAACTTCTTCCATGAGCCACATGAAAGTGCCATCAACACCACGAGCTTCATCTTTGTCAAAATACATCTGGCGAATCAATGCCTGAAAATCGGCCAATGTCACGTCACGCCGAGCAGATTCGGAATGGTTGGTATCAACTTGAGGCGGCGACATTGAATTTACCTTACATTTTCTTTGATCGACCGAATGATCGCGATTATTTCACTTCACACGAACGGTGGCATGGCGGCACCAACGTCCAGCTGCAAGCATCATTTTGCGTCTGCCATCGAATCCAGTTGGATGACCGATCGCGTCTGCTCCTTCTCCAGAAACGTTTTACCGTATTTGACGTTCACATGATCCCACGGCAATTTATCACTCAGCTCGTACGGTTGATGCACGAGTTGCTGAATATCGATGCCCACGTCCTCAAAGGCCTGCCACCAACGCTTTGCATCCAATTGTTCACACCAACTGTCCAGGCGGGCACCGCGACGCCAAGCCAGTTCAATCGCATCCCCCACTCTGCGATCACCACGACTCAAGGCTCCTTCAAGGAGACTCGTTTCTACATCATGACATTTGACTTGCACACTTCGCAACCGACATCGACTTCGCAAGTACCGATGCGCCCAGTGAAAATACTCACGTGACTGCATTCCATTCCATTGGTAGGGCGTATGCGACTTTGGCACAAAATTGGAAACACTCGCGGTAACTTTCGCGTAACGTCCGCGTTCTTGTTTCCCGATTTCCGAAATCGTTTCCGCCATTTCGATGATACCATCCAGATCCACAGGCCGTTCACCCGGGAGCCCGCACATAAAATAGAGCTTAACGCTTTCAAAATTCCGACGAAATGCTTGTCGACAACCTTCGAAAAGATCTTCGTTTTTGATCTTTTTGCGAATTTGTTCACGCATATCATCGCGAGCAACTTCTGGTGCAAGAGTCAAGCTGGAACGGCGTTTGTTCCCGATCAGTTCCGCGATCGATCTCAGCTGCTCATTGACTCGCAGGCTTGGGACCGAAAGATTGACGCCCAACGGTCCAAATACCTCTTTCAATCGCAGCACTAACTCTTCGAAATGAGGATAGTCGCTACTCGAAAGCGAAAGGATAGAGATTTCATTGAAGCCCGTGTTTCGGTAACTTTCCAACGCTGCATCAACAATGGTGTCGACAGATCGTATCCGCAGGGGACGTTTGATGACGGTGCTTTGGCAGAAACGACATTGCCAAGGACATCCTCGCATGATCTCAATGGAGATCCGATCATGGACGCACTCGATGAAAGGCACGATCGGAGCGACCGGCAGTGGAATCCCATCCAAGTCAGCAATCACAGATGGCTCGACGGTTTCCGGTAAGTCCGCCCGAGTCCGATTGAGAGCAATCACACGACCGTTGCAATACTCAGGCTCGTAAAATCGCGGGACGTAGCAGAAAGGAAATTCCCGGCCAACTCGAGCCAGCATTTCCTCTCGCTGGCGTTGTCCGGCTGCGCCACTCGCGAATCCTCCCTGCTGTTCACATTCGTCACGTAAATCTCGCCAAAGATCACAGATCCGCGGCAGAACAGGTTCACCATCCCCCGTGACGAACACATCGACAAAGGCCGCCAGCGGCTCAGGGTTTTGAGCACACGGGCCACCGGCCAGAATAAGCGGATCCTTCATTGTTCGCTGGTTCTGGCGTAAGGGTATCCGCCCCAGATCTAACATTGTCAACAGATTTGACGCACAAACTTCATACTGCAAACTGAAACCAACCACATCAAATTCACAGAGTGGAGTGAATGTCTCGAGACTGTAAAGGGGAAGATTTCGCGTTCTCAACTCACCTTCCATATCGATCCAGGGTGTGAAGGCTCTTTCACAAACCCAATTCTCATCTCGGTTCATCAGGGCGTATAGCACCTGTAAACCATGATGACTCATCCCCAATGAATAGGTGTCGGGGAATGCCAAACAGAGTTTCCCCCTCACTTCACAATGATCCTTACGAATCATGTTGTGCTCACCACCGACATATTGAGAAGGTTGCTGAACCTTCAGCAAAACCTCGTTGACTAATTCTGTTTTAAGCTTCGTGTTAATCATGAAATCAGTTCCATTTCCAAAGCTTTCGAACCTCTTTGTCCGGCTTCTCAGTATCGCAAGAATTCGGCTCGAATTACAGTGCAGATCGCCAGCCCCCAATCGCTTCACCTGGGAAATCACCCAATAGATGCTTACAATCAGAAGTCAGAAAGCTGCGTCCCCCGGCCGTACAACAATCCGTGAGCAAACATGTCTGAACTGGAATACCAAACTGTCGCGAAAGTAGCTGCCATCCCTGATGGAACCGGAGAGGCCTACACGATCAAAGGCCGCATCGTTGCCATCTTTAACGAAGGGGGGACCTTTCAGGCTATTGACGACCTTTGCCCACACATGGGTGCTTCATTGGCAGCTGGACATCTCGAGGACGGTGTGGTGAGCTGTCCCTGGCACGCGTGGCGATTCAAAACCTGCGATGGCACCTGGTGCGATAACCCGAAGATCAAGATCGACAGTTTTCCACTACGGATCGTCGGTGATGAAATCCAAGTCGCAATTCCTCCCAAAGAAGATGCGCCCGCCAGCGACGCATCTGGCGATGCCGATACCAAGAACACTCCACTTCCGAATGGCGAGAGTGAAGATTAAAGGCTAAACTTCTCGCCAGGATTCACAACGATCGCCTTCGCCTGAGTCTCCCGCTCGACCCGCTCTGCCCAAGCACTCGCATCCTGTTCAATTAACGGCCAAGTATTGTAGTGAGCCGGTGCAACGCGTTGGGGATTAATCCATTTGACCGCTTCCAATGCATCATCTGGCCCCATCGTAAAGCGATCTCCAATCGGCAACACAGCAAGATCAATTTCCAACGTGGCAAGCTGTCGCATATCACCGAATAAGGCCGTGTCACAGGCAAAATAGATTTTTCCATCAGATAGTGTCAGCACGAAACCTGCCGGCTGCCCACCGTAAGAACCATCTGGCATGCAAGAGCTATGAATCGCATTGGTCATCCTGAGGTGGCCAAACGAGAATTCTGCGCCACCGCCAACGTTCATCTCGGCCGTGTTTTCCACATCGTGCTCCTTCTGGAACCAAATCGCTACTTCATACGGTGCGATCACCTGCGCAGCTGTCCGATTCGCGATTTCAGCAACATCCGAGACGTGATCAAAATGTCCGTGCGACAGCAAGATAAAATCAGGGGATACCTCCGTCGACTTGATCGGGCAGGTCGGTGAGTCATTCAGAAACGGATCCAACAAGATTGAAGTCGCTCCGGTTTCAATTAACCAGCTGCCGTGGCCCAACCAGGTTAGTTTCGTTGCCATTGCTCTCCAATCCCTCTGCAAGATTTGTGTCAAATCGAGATTCGTTGCCGAGGCTCGCACTCAGCCTATGCCGTGTGAGGATAACAAACCCTTCCTGAAATACCATGCCGTTGGTGGCGAACGGCAGCAAGTCTGAAGCGGTTGTGCCAGACTTGGAACCCCTCTGACTTGGACGCAAAGGCCTGTGCCACCTTGTACCTGCCGGTCATTTTGTTACCACATTAGCTTGGGCACCAGCCGGAACGTCGATATTCATTGTCGACCGAGCGGTAGAACATTCTTCGCGGAGACCGAAAATCGATGGATATCCATGAACTTACTCGTTCACTCAAGACACAGAACGACTCGAAAATTGTCATGCTCGTCGCAGACGGTCTAGGCGGCCTTCCCCATTCGCCCGATGGAGCAACGGAACTTGAAGCTGCGAAGACACCCCATCTGGACGCCTTGGCGTCGCAAGGCGTCCAAGGCGCTAGCATTCCGGTCAAGCCGGGGATCAGCCCCGGTAGCGGCCCGGGCCACCTTGGTCTTTTCGGCTACGATCCCTTGAAGTTTCTGATTGGACGGGGGGCGCTCGAAGCGACAGGCATCGGTTTCGAACTCCAGCCAGGCGACGTCGCCATTCGTTGCAACTTTTGCACGCTAGATGCCGATGGCAACATCTCGGATCGGCGCGCTGGTCGAATCCCGACGGAACAGAGCGCTCCACTGGCCATTCGACTTCGCGATGTCAACATTCCGAATATCGAAGTGTTTGTTGAACCCGTCAAAGAACATCGGTTCGTTGTTGTTTTGCGCGGCGAGGGACTTCATGGAGAAGTCAACGACACCGACCCTCAACAGACAGGCGTACCACCACTCGCCCCCAAAGCACGGAATGACGCAAGCCAACGAACCGCCGAAGTTGCAGCGGAATTCGAGCGGCAGGCTCGAGCGATTTTGACTGATCAAAGCCAAGCGAACGGCTTGACGATGCGTGGCTTTGCAGCACGACCCCATTTACCCAGCTACGAAGAACTGTACGGACTCAAAGCTGCAGCAATCGCCGTGTACCCCATGTACAAAGGGTTGGCACGCCTCGTTGGAATGGAAATCGTCGGTGACGCACAAACGCTTGATGAACAAATTGATCTGCTGAAACAACACTGGGATGACTATGACTTCTTCTTTGTGCATTTTAAATACACTGACAGTACGGGGGAGGACGGAAACTTCGATGCCAAAGTGGCAAGGACCGAAGACTTTGACGCGATCATTCCGCGCGTTCGTGCAATGAACCCGGACGTTTTAATCGTCACCGGTGACCACAGCACTCCCAGCTACCTCAAGAGCCATAGCTGGCATCCTGTGCCGACGCTGCTTGCTTCAAATTGCTGCCGCCCTGACGGCAAAAAGGCGTTTAGCGAACGGGAATGCATCACAGGTGGACTGGGGCATTTTGAAGCCAAATATCTTATGAGTCTTGCTTTGGCAAACGCTGGGCGTTTGGGCAAGTACGGCGCCTAACCATTCCCCAGCCAATTGAGCAACCGAGCCTCTCAGGCAGATGTGACCGCTTCGAATTCCAATCACTCGAACTAATACGGCCTCTGCCTGTCTCAATGACGTCGTACTCGTGTTGCTGTCAAGCATCGTTTGTGATCATCGTGATAGGAAATCACAAACAATGAAACAAACCTATTCAGCGAAATTCCTTTGCCAAGCTGATTCGCAGAGCAAATGAATATGATACGGTTGATCAAGGCAAACCTGACTTGATTCACTCGATAGAAACGCAAGCCTCGCTAGAGATCCCATCGCCTGCGAAAACGTAGGGCAACTCAAGAGCCCAAGCCAATCCGATGCCACTCATGCACGGTCCAATCAGCTTCGCCATCCCGTGAGCGGGACAAGCCCCAATCCATGCATCACGCGCGATGATAGATTCGCCAAGCAATTCGAAAGAAGAGATGCTGGCAACGGAGAACAAACAGCGACTGTTGCTTGCCAATCATGACTGACGGGCAAAACCTTCCAGATATCTTCCCAAACAGAAAGCCGCCGCGCCGAACAACATCATCAACAACATCTCGCTCAGACCGTTACGACCCAGACGCCCCAACAACTCAAAGACGACGGATATCGGCAAGATCACGAGGCCAAAGATTTGCAACGATTTGCCAAGAGTTCCCATCTAATCAAATGTAAGTTACGATGACGTCTTTGCCAAGCAGCCGAAAGCTACGTTTCAATTTTGCGTCGAGACATCATTTGCGATCCTCCCAACTATTCTTTCGAGCGTGCCGACTGCGTTGCCCACGATGCGGACAAGGCAAACTCTTTCGTAAGCTGCTCTCAATGAACCCCCGATGTCCCCATTGCGATTACCCATTCGAACGCGAAAGCGGTTTCTATCTGGGCTCCATTTACGTTAACTACGGTTTGACCGCGTTGATCGTGGCCGTTGGCTTCCCTGTCCTGACACTCAGCCGAACATTAACGCCCAACACGGCCCTCGCCGTCGGGATGGTGATCACGGTTCTTTTTCCCCTCTTGTTTTTTCGACACGCTCGCAGTTTCTGGCTCAGTCTTGACGAACGGATTGACCCTTACCAGGCTCCCACTTCTGGAGCTAGCCAAGTTCCTGCTGACAGCCAAGTAGGCGGTCGTTGAAAACGAAGCTTCGAACGCGGGGCGAGCAAAAGGGGTACCCGGCATTGATTATCGGTCAAGCCACCCGACGCGAAATAAATTAAGAGAGCGTCGCAGCCCTAACGCCGGCTGCCATGGGCAGCAAACGAGCTTTCCGGACCAGGAGATAGAAGTAACTGCAAAGCGACGTAAAGATCACGAAGGGCATCGACATCATGAAGAGGATGCTCCAGAAGTAGCCACGAATAATTTGTTCGTGATCGCCACCTTCCGCGATACCTTGCTTGCACGTCGGACATGCCTCACATGCTGCCGTAATAACGAACAGACAAGCGATCGCGATGATGAGTGTCCTGATCTTCATATCAATACTCAGCTTTGCTTGCCAATAATGAAACGTCTGTTGATGTCATCATTATCGACTCGGTTTGCCCCTTTCCCTTAATCTTACCTTCTTCAGCACGCGGTGGGTAGATCTGATAAAGCATCAAATAGACAACAACCCCCGTGATCGACACATAGAGCCAGATGGGAAAGGTCCACCTCGCCAGCTTTCGATGGGCCCGGCGGCGATCCCGAAGGCCGAGCACAATGGTCGCAAGTGCAAGAAACGGCACCAGAGCCGCCAGAATGATGTGCGACGCCAAAATCGTGAGATAGGTAAATCGAATCGCCTGCGGTGGATAATCTGGAAAGCGTTTGCTACCCGCGTAAGCGTGATACAAGAGGTAGCAAATCAAAAACAGCACGGACACACCAAAACAACTGAGCATCGCACGACGGTGAGCCATTTCGCGGCGTTGCCGGATCAGAACATAACCCACTACTAATAGGACCGTCGCAATCCCATTGAGGCTGGCATTCACGTGTGGCAGCAGCTGAATAAATTCGGGCGACATGACGATCCTCTCGATTCCTCTTCCCGGACAAAAACCTAGGTCGTGGGCGTAGCGGAAGGCGACTTTGCCTCCGAGCTTTCTTCGACCGATACATCTTCCTTCACCGGCTCTTCCAATAAATCGTCGATCATTTGATTGAGCTCGAGTTGATCCTCACCCTTCAACACATTGTAGGTCCCCCGCATTTTGCCCTCGCGATCAAAAACGACGACATGGTCGGTGTGTGTCTCTTGGGCGACCATGATGTTGAAGAAGTCATTGCCAATCCGTTTCAGATAATCAACATCGGCGTTTTCGCTCGTCAAGAAATGCCAGTTAGCCGCATCTGCCTTGAAACGGTTGGAATAAGCTGCAAGTGTCACCGGAGTATCATTAACCGGGTCGCAGGTGATACTCACCAACTTCAGGCCTCGATCGGCGTATTTCGCCTGCAACTGCTGTAGTTTGATATTCTGGTTGTAGCAAGTGCTGGGACAGCTGGCGAAGAAAAAACTCCCCGCCCAGACATCGCCCTTAAACTGTTTTGAGTTCACCGTGTTTCCAAGTTGATCGACAAGTTCGAATTCGGTTAGCGGCGGAACTTGATCGTCGGCCAATTCGCTCCCTGGTCCTTCGTCGACCATGATCGCGATATCCTGCGGAGAACGATACTTGCTCCCCACCCAGAGGATCGCCGCTCCTGAAAAGACGAGCAAAACAGCTAACCAAAACATCACAGCTCGACTCATAATAAATCTCCAGAGGTTGGACGTGTCGCCATCCGAGCAGCCCACACGAACATAACAGTCGAAAAAAGTATGGTAACGAGCCAACAAGTCGTCATTGATGGCAGCCAAATGACATCTCCCCAATCCGCAACAGCGGTTGGGAACATTAGCCGTCGCATTCCGGAAACGCCGTAGGTCACAGGATTACATCGCATCACGTAATACAACACAAGTTCGCTAAAACTGGACTCATTGTTTGCCGACGGAACCGGAAAAAATGCCCCGGAGAGCAACCACATGGGCATCAACAGAAGATTCATGATCGCGTGAAAACCCTGTGTCGAATCGAGTCGCCAGGCGATCACAAATCCCAAACAGGTAAGTCCCGTGGCGATCACCGTCATCATGATCAACAGGGCAATCGCGGAGCTCAAACCGAGACTGATACCTAATGTTAGGGACAACAGCAAAAAGATCAAACTCTGGCCAACAGCGAGAATCGTGCCGCCGGCAACTTTGCCAAAGACGAGTGACCAGCGGGGTGTGGGAGCGACTAAGACAGCCTGCAGAAACCCCTCTTTTCGATCTTCAATGATTGAGATCGTGGCAAAAATAGCCGTAAAGAGCAGAATAAGGACCAGCGTGCCTGGCACAAAATACTCGCTAAACTGTTGCCCGGGAACTTGAAAGGTTCGATTCATGCCGACCCCAAAGAGCAACCAAAACAGGATGGGTTGGCCCACAGCGCCGATGACGCGATTGCGTTGTCGCAAGAATCGAATCAGTTCACGCCAAGTTAACATACCCGCAGCACGCCACGGCGTGGGCGATGGAATGGCGATAAGATCTTGCTTGGCTTCGTGCAACATAATTTCAAGGTCGAAGTCTTGCCTGGCGGAACTGCAGCCCGCTCACGCCGGTGACGTCTCCTCCGAGTCCTGCCAAAAACGATGGCCCGTTTGTTTAATAAATACGTCTTCGAGGGTCGGCTTACCCAGCTTGATTGATTGAACATGCTCAGCAAATTCACGCATTACGCGTCCCACTCCATCAACTCCGTCCTCACAGGAAAAACGGACCACCTGATCGATGACTTGCGCATTCCAATCCCACCGTCGATTGATACGCTCAGCCAGATCCTCTGGATTGGAAGATTCAATCGAAATGGATTCACCCCCGACTGCTGATCGGAGTTCCCCGGGCTTGCCTTGCGCTACCATTTTTCCGTGATTGAGAATTGCAATTCGATCTGCTCGATCAGCTTCGTCCAGCAAGTGGGAAGTTAGGACAATCGTCACACCGAATTTATCACGCAGACGGTTGAGATACTGCCACAAGTCACTCCGAACCCCCGGATCGAGTCCCGTACTCGGCTCATCAAGCAACAATAAACGAGGTCGATGGATCAACCCTTTGGCCAAATCAACTCGGCGGCGAAGCCCCCCCGAAAGGCTTTCGGTTTGTTCCGACCGTCGATCCAGTAGACCTAACTGCGTAAGCACCTCTTCGCGACGCTCTTGGAAGCTTTGTCCATGCAAACCATACAGAGCAGCCTGTTGAGCGATATTTTCATCAACGGTGAGCTTTTTATCGAGACTCGGCGATTGAAAGACCACGCCCATCTGCTGTCGCACCGAAATCAGTTCGTCGTCGGCCGATTTCCCAAACACACGAACCCTGCCGGCTTGCGGCCGCAGCAACGTGGAGAGAATCCGGAACAGAGTCGTCTTTCCACCACCGTTCGGCCCCAAAAAGGCGAAGACCTCTCCCGGTTCGACACGGAAAGAGACCCGATCCAGAGCCTTTCGCTGTCCGTAGACATGCGACAGTTCAGCGACTTCAACCGCGGCTGGAATTGCCATCCTCTCACCCATCCAACGAACACCAATTGGCAAGCATACGGAGTAACGCCCCTTGCCTTGTGCGGCAATGAGGCTTGCTGACGGCATCC
This sequence comes from Pirellulaceae bacterium, assembly GCA_029243025.1. Taxonomy (NCBI): domain Bacteria; kingdom Pseudomonadati; phylum Planctomycetota; class Planctomycetia; order Pirellulales; family Pirellulaceae; species Pirellulaceae bacterium. Next base: position 30,801 of record JAQWSU010000032.1, read on the forward strand.
GTCGACCGATCCGATCGTGGCCGAACGAAACTAGTGCGTCTCGCCATCGTGATGCTCATCTTGCTGGTCATCGCCGTGGTCATCGCCGTGGTCATCATGCGTGACAGGATGGGCCGCGTGCACCATTCGCTCTTCGCTGTAACGTAGCGTTCGCATCCCGACGTCCGGAATTAGCATACAGACGAGAAAAATCGACATGATCATGGCCGGGATCGTCAGCACGTATTTCCAGTTGGCCTCCCATTTCAAATGCATGAAGAACAGGATCACCAACATCGCCTTCGCACAGGAAACGGCCATCATGCCAGCCCAGGCAGCCGCCGGCGACTGATTCTTGATATCTGAATTCCCAATCCAGAAGGATAGGATAGTCAGCACAATCAAGCCCACAAAAACGGCTATGTACGTCTTGTAACCACCGTGATGTTCCTCGTGTTCGTGCTCATGTTCAGCGTTGGCGTGATCGGATTGATTTTCTGACATAAGGTTTTCTCGTTTGTCTGTTGTCTTCATCAAGCGACAATAGTGGCTTAGAAAAGGTAGAGCAGCGGAAACAGGAAGATCCAAACCAAGTCAACAAAGTGCCAATAGAGCCCGGCATTCTCCAAGTAAACCGATCGGGATGCATCCAAATTCATTGGCATCGCAATCGCGAAAATAACCAAGCCAACAAGTACGTGAAGGGCATGAAAACCGGTCATCAAAAAGTAGGTTGCGGCCCACATATTCGCTCCCGGAACCATGAACGGCAAAATCAACCAGGGCTTCCCCAGTTTCTTGCCCGTTGTTTCGTTTTTCGAAAACCGCTCGTTTAAGCCGAGCAGACCATGATCGGATTCTTTGACGTTGAGCAGAAAATCAAACGATTTCACACGGCTGCTCACAAGGTCGAGCTGTTCGGGTAAGACAATCAATTCTGAATTGATCGCCTCCAGACGAGCCGTGTCCGCATCGGTTGCTTTTTCATCCGCCAGCTTTTGCTGTAATGCAGTTTGCTCTTGCTGCAGCTTCGTTCGCTGTTGCTCCAAATCCCGCTTACGAGCCGCCATTTGATCGCGTTCAGTTTTGAGAGGCTCTTGAGCTGGCCCTGCCCCGTGCGATGGATAGACCAAGGCAGCCAGTTGAGCGATCGCCTCTGTGTTTCCGTAAGCAGCTTCTTTCTCCGTCCAGCGTGCCAAGCCCATGCCAAGTTCGGTGACGTGCGCAAGTCGCTCCTCATCCAGCTTTGGCACCTCTTCGCCCGCAGCACGTTTGGCCTGAATTGCAGCCGTGAGCTCATCCTGGGTCGTCTGCAATGATTTATGAACTGCAGCCGCATAATAGACGTCGGGTTTCTCATACATCAAGCTGCGAGGCAACTGTGGATAGATTCCGTGAGCAAATTTGGAGCGGTATTCGTAGGCCTTCACTCCTAGAAAAAGACTGCCCAATAAGAAAGTCAAAATCAAGAAGATTTTGGCTTGTCCTTTGCGACCCGCCTTGGCGCCTTCTAACGCAAGCACGACCGTCACACTCGAACAGATCAACACAAACGTATTGAACGCACCGATGGGCTCACTCAGATGCATCTCCTCGGGAGTCGGCCAGGCCGGAGCACCAAATCGAATCACGATATAGCTACCGATCAGCGCTGCAAAAAACATAATCTCTGTCGAAAGAAATAACCACATACAGAGCTTGCCGTTCGACAGCGGAAGCGCTGGCTGGTATTGCAAATGAATGTGACCATGACCGTCGCCATGTTCTTCTTGATCGTGGTGATCAACGTCTGTCATGATGCTTTAAAACCTTTTGTCGAATCAATTCGTAAGAAGGCGTATGTGTTTATATCAATCCCAGGTTCAGGATGGTTGCCAGAGCCAGTTGAATCGGTAGGTAGACGAGGGACACACGCAACAATCGACGGGCTGTTAGATCATTGCGATGACAGGAAAAGCGTATCGCAAAAACAACCATCGCGCTTCCCAAAAACAGGGAAGCGATCAGATAAGTCGGAGACGTCTGCCAAATTTCAAATGGATAGAGGCTCACCAACAGCATCAACACTGCCCCGACAACCGCATGCAGGCCCGCACTCCGACCGGTTGCGTCAACCACGGGGAGCATCGGCATTTTCGCTTCAGCATATTGCTTTCGGTACAACCAAGCGATCGCCATAAAGTGCGGAAATTGCCAAAGGAAGACGAGAAAAAACAGCGTCCAAGCTCGCGAATCCAGACTCGACCCCGTCGCGGTCCAGCCAATCAGAACAGGCAGTGCCCCAGGAATTGCTCCTACGGCCGTATTTAGCCAAGTCCGTGTCTTCATCGGCGTGTAGACACAGACGTAAAGAAACCAAGTGAGCGCCGCAAAAGCGGTCGGCACGCCGCCGCAGGCGATTGCCAAGTAGGACAATCCTGCGACCCCCGTGAGTAGGCCGAACACGATCACCTGCGTAGAACTTAGACGACCCGACGGCAGCGGTCGATTCGCGGTTCGCGCCATCCGTGCGTCGGATGATCGTTCCATCCACTGGTTCATCGTACTGGCGCTCGCTGCCACCAACCCTGTAGCCACAACCGCATTCAACAGTTGCAGCACACTGACCTGACCCCGCGTGGCCGCTAAACCGGCTATCCCAACGGTGATTAATACCATCAAGAGAATGCGAGGCTTGGTCAATTCGACGTAATCGGCCGCCAAGCCAAGCCACGTACCAGTTCTCTGATCGGTTACGGTCATCACAGATGACGTACTCACGCCACACACTCCAACATCTGCCGCGAACCGGCGGTGACGGCGATTGTTTTCGCCGTAAAACACAGTCGGGAACTCCTGACGGCGACGACCGTCGCCAACGCCAAAATCAACGAACCCATCGCCACGTGGCCCGTCACCGTGACGGCTTGCACCATGCTTTCTGCCTGCACCGTGTACTTGTCAAAAAATGAACCACCAGGGAGCCAACGGGGATAGGCATATTTAACAGACCAAGTGCCGACCCCTAAAAGGATTTGTGCAACGACCATGAAGGCCAGCAGCATCGCCGGCCTAGTCAATAGCCCCGTGGCCTTCAAACGCTCAGACCGCAAGCAGAAAACCAGCTCCGACCCACTGTAAATCAGCAAGCCGACCGCCAGCAACAAATGGGCCGAAACCAACAGCAAGAACGTTGAGGGTGCCCAGTGAGCGGGCATGTGTCGCAGATGGGCGCCTAACACCAATTGTGCATAAGACAAAACAAGAAGCACGAGTGCCAAACGACGAAATCTGTGAATCGCGGTACCGTCTAAGGGCTGAGCATGCCGCCACCATTTGGATGTGATCGATGCGGCCACGACACAGCTCGCGAAAAATGCCGGACCCAAACAACCATGCAATCGTGCGAGCAAGACTTCGTCGAATACGACTCGAGCCCCGCCCAGCAGGCCCTGCGAAATCACCAAGCCCAAACAAACGATCGACCACCACCGAACCCAACGGCGGCTTTCATTTCGCCACACCACGACCGCAAAAACGATCGTCAGCAGCCCAACGGCCGAGGCGAGCAAGCGGTGCCCGTGCTCGATGAACAAATCCCAGGGACCACCCAACCAGGTGCTGAGTGGATAGAGGAAAAGGTTGTAACCGTAAGTGGCAGGCCAATCAGGCACAGCCATCCCCGCATCATAAGTCGTGACGAGCCCACCAACCCAAATCAGCGGAAAGGTTGCGCAAACGAGCATCACAGCAAGGCGGTGAGGCCAGCGGGAGTAACTATCGAATTGACTGGGAGATTTCACGTCTAGGCCGTCGACGGGGGCGGTTGAGTTTGCGGATAGTAATCCTGGTCAGTTTCCGGTGAGCCATACTCGTACGGGCCACGATAAACGACCGGCTGAAAGTCAAAATTTCCATGTCCGGGAGGACTGGGGGCCATCCATTCGAGCGTGTTCGCATGCCACGGATTACGGCCCACAGCCTTGCCAAAGAACATGCTGTAGATGAAGTTCCAGGCGAAAACGACCTGACTGAGAACCATCAGAATTGCACACCAGGTCATGAAGCGATTCATCGACATTAAATGTCGGAAAGTCTCGTAATGGTAGGGATCAGCCAATCGGCGTGGAAAGCCAACGGCTCCCAAAATGTGCATCGTGAAAAAGGTTCCGTTCAGGAAAATGAAGGTCAGAAAAAAGTGCAACTTGCCCAGCGGCTCGTTCATCATGCGACCAAACATCTTGGGATACCAGAAGTAAATCGCACCAAACACCGCCATGGCGGTCCCGCCAAAAAGCACGTAGTGGAAGTGAGCCACAATGAAGTAGGTATCGTGGATAAAGATATCAACCGGCGTGGCAGCCATGAAGATCCCCGACAATCCACCAATGATAAACATCGACACAAACGACAACGCGAACAACATGGGGGTTGTAAACTGCACCTGTCCACCCCAAACAGTACCTAGCCAGTTGAAGACTTTCACAGCACTGGGCAGAGCGATCATCATCGTGGAGACCATGAAGGTCATGCCCAAGATCGGATTCATTCCGGAGATAAACATATGGTGACCCCAGACAATGAAGCCTAGACCGGCAATCGCAGATATGGAGTAAACCATCGGCTTGTAGCCGAAGACTGGCTTTCGAGCAAAACAGGCAATGATGTCGGACACCATGCCCATTGCCGGTAAGATCATGATGTAAACAGCCGGATGGGAGTAGAACCAGAACAGATGCTGCCATAACAGCGGTTGGCCACCACCGGATGCGGCCACTGAGTTGTTCACAACCAGACCTTCTGGCAGAAAGAAACCGGTTCCGATTGTACGATCCGCCAACTGCATAAATCCTGCAGCGGTCAGAACAGGCAAGGCGAACGCCTGCAAAATGGCGGTGATGAACATACTCCAAATCGTCAGAGGCATTCGGAACATGGTCATACCGGGAGCTCTCATCTGGATGATCGTGGTCATGTAATTGACCGACCCCATCATGGATGAGACCCCGACGAATGTGACCCCGAGCAACCACAACGTTTGTGCCGTTCCACTACCCGGTGACGCGGACGTCACATCCGACAACGGCGGATAAGAGGTCCACCCCGAAGAAGCTCCATGCCCGGGCACAAAGAAGCTGGCACCGACACAAATAAAGGCTGGCCACATAAACCAATAACTGAGCATATTGAGTGTGGGAAAGGCCATATCATCGGCCCCGATCATCAGGGGGATCAGGAAGTTACCGAAAGCACCGGCCAGAATCGGAATGATCACAAAAAAGATCATGACGGTTGCGTGCATCGTGAACAGCACCGTGTAGAACTCAGGGCTGATCTGGCCACCCTCGCCGGCAAACAGCATGCTTCCGATGATCGGCATGTCCGACCAGGGATAGGCAAGTTGCCAGCGAATACCGAGAGCCAGCAGGCCTCCGATTAGGAACCAGAGCAGCGTTGAAAAGAGAAACTGCAATCCAATAATCTTATGATCCCGCGAGAAGACATAAGTCCAGATGAACGTGCTGAACGTCATTTCTTGATGATGAGCTTCGTTGCTATTCATGCTCTCTATTCGTCCTCATCGCTCGGAGTAAAAGCGGCCACGGTTTGAGCGGCTTCAGCCTCTTCTAACCAAGCGTCAAATTCTGAACGTGATTGAACGGTCAATCGACCCTTCATTTTGTAATGCCCCCAGCCGCAAAGCTCGGCACAAACAATGTCGAACTCGCCCGTCTTCAGCGGTCGAAACCAGACGAACTGTTTCATTCCGGGCACGAGATCCTGTTTGACCCGCGCGTTCGGCAAGAAAAAGCTGTGCAAGACATCGTCACTCTTGATCGTGATAACCGCTTCTTCACCAACCGGCAAATGCAGTTCGTTCACGGTAAACACATCATCTGGCGTCCCGATGACTCGGTCCTTCCCCGCATATCTCATTCGCCATTCAAATTGCCGCCCCGTGACCTGAACAATGGGTGGCTTCACCACTTCCTCTCCATTTGCCGCAATTTCTGTCGGCCGAATGATCTTTGCATCTGCCCAGGCATTCATTTGATAGATCGCGATAAACAGAAGCACGGCGGCGGGCAGGATCGACCAAACCACTTCAAGCGAATGGCTACCATGTGTGTAGACGACCGGCTCAGTGTTCCTCGTCGCATCATATTTCCACATGAACCAAAACAACATGACCCCCGTCACCACGAAAATAAGCCCTGTAAGGTACATGATCGTGTTGAAGAGATTATCGATGATATATCCGTGATCCGATATATCTTCCGGAAACCAATAGCCATACAAACTGTCGGTCATGATCGCACAGACAAACACGGCAACACCGAGTATCGGTACGAGCAAAAAGACGATGCTCCAAAAACGTCCCACGAGTAATCTCCCGTTCAGCAAATGCTGAGGTTTATCTAACTTCTTTGGTGTTCGTGCGCAACTCCACGCCCGGTCGACTCGCCGGCTCGTAAGGAAGTTGAAGCACGTAGTTCACCAAATCCCAAAGATCATCATTTTTTAAAGCGGCTTTGTTGGATTCAGGCATTCCCGAACCGTCGATCCCATTGTGAATCCTCCAGAAAATATCGACCGGCCGTCGTCCACCACGATAAACACCTTTCCGCAGGTTACGCGGCAAGATGTGACGAGGCTTTAAACCGCCAAGCGCTAGAAATGTCTCCATCTTCTTGGGATACATCTCGTCTTCCGTTTTCTTCCAATCAAAAAATTCTTTGGTCCAATCGTCGTAGTCGTTGGTTTGCCCATCGCCAAGCTGAGCCGGACCATGACACTTCACGCACTGAGCTTCGTTGGAAAAGTACAAGTTACGGCCACGATCAACCGAGGCCGCCAACTCTTTGGCGTCAAACTCGGGGCTGAAGCGATCGAACTTCGCTGGTCGCTCCGGAACAGGTGTCGCCATGGACTCCGCCATATTCCAGCTTTCGACAATCGACGCTAAAACGTCACTTACAAGCAGATCAGAGCTAAAGAACTCCTTCCGCGCTTGCTCGTTCGCCTCAGCATCCTCGGAGTCAACAAAGTCCGGACTGATGATCATCAACTCCCGTTCGACTTGTCCACGTACGGACAAATACTTGACGTAGTCGATCAAGGCGGAAACTTCACCTTCGCTGAGCAAGGCAAAGGACGGCATCGACGTCCCGGCAATACCGTTCATCAACGTCTTTCGGAGATCCGCCTCGGTCGGCTTGATTCCAACGGGCGTACTCGTGAACTTAAACTTTCCCATCGTGAAATCGCGCGGATACGGGTTCAGAAAGGCTGACGTGGGACCGCGGCCGTTGCCTGTAATCCCATGACAGTGAACACAATGCTGGCGATAAAGACCGCGCCCGTTACCATATTCATCACTGTTGACGGGCCCCGCCGCTTGTTTCACACGATTCATCTGCAGTAGTTGGTCGCGTCCTTCTACCGGGATAAAAATCGGTTCATCGGGCGTCCCAAACAGAGCAGCAACCGCATCAACGATGTCTTGTTGCTGTTGATCACTGTACCCGTCATTTTGCTCCTCCTGATACTTCAGAAACAGCAAATTCTCGGAGAACGAAGCGGTTGGTTTGGAACAACCAACAATCGACAAGACTCCGAAGACTGAAAGCGCAACGATCACTCGTGCACCCGATTGCAAACCGTGATTTAACATCGTGTTAGTCATTTGAAACTATTGACTCGATGGGTCCAATTAGAAAAGCGAGGCGTCCAAAACTACGTTCATATCTGCATCCTGCCCAGGTTGCAGGGTGATCGACATCCGCCCTTTCGACCATTTCGTTTTCTCGTTATTGACGGTCGCCTCCGTTACAAACTTTGAGCGTTCCTGCCAAACTTTAAATTCGAGTTTCACACCGGCGGGAAGATTCGGAATTTCGAATGAACCATCCGGCTTGGTGACGGCAAAATAACTGTTGTCGCGAGTGAGCATCCATGCCTTCATCCAGGGATGAATGCTGCAGTTCATCTCGACCGGGGACCGTTCCTGCTTCAGCGGCTGGTAGACCGCATAGCCACCGGAGGGAATGGTCTGGTTGAACGAGGCCACTTTTAGGTTATGACCCACCGGATCACTGTTGAGAGCCCGCAGCTTTTGGGTAGTCTGAATTGCGACCATGCGGGTGAGAAAGACACATTCTTTCTGGTCAAACTTCACTTCGTTCGTTTTTCCGGCTTGGGCATCGTCATGAATCCATGCTTCCGGGACTTTTTCCGCATAGATGACGATATTGGCGATGCCCTTGGTCGACGGATCAAAGACGAAGTCCTGATCGTAAACCGTCTTTCCACCGGGAGCACAGATATTGGTGTCTTTGTCGACATTCACCACCGGCAGTGTCGGCGGTTCGCCTTCCAATTTGAAAGTTCCCCGCAAGGTTGCAAAGCCAGTCGGCGAAACGGCATTCGACGTGTCTGTCGATTCGGCCACTTCCCCTACCTCGAATCCGGCCTGAATATCACTGACCACTTCCATGTTAGGCTGCTTCGCTCGAGGCAAGTCAAGTTGGTTATTACAGCCCACCACCGAGGCAACAACGGCCAGCAACATACAACGCCAAATTCTTTGTGAGTACTTCATCATTAACCTTATCTACAAGCCCTACTTTTTAAACAGGGACGCACCCACCTTGATCACACCCATATCATTTTCACCGTCGTTGACGGTGTAATCGAAACGACCTTTGCTCCATTTGGTCTTCTTGCCATCAATCGTTACCGAAGACACGTAGCCAGAACTCTCTTGCCAGACCTGAAAGGTGTGCTTACCCACGGGCAAATCTTTGATCGAAAACTTACCGTCTTTGTCAGTCACGGCCATGTAGGGACTCTTTTTGATCAAAATACGAGCACTCATCCAAGGATGGATCGAACAACTCACCAAAGCTGGTAGCCGTTCTTCCTTAGGGAACTTTTGCTTGATGCTCTTACTCGCGGGCACAATTGGGTTGATGGGAATGTTCTTCAACACATCCACCTTCGTGTTGTGGCCAATGCTGTCCTTATTTCCAACCACCAATGTCTGCGTCGTGCGGACCAATGCGATGTGCGGTTCGAAACGGCAATTCGAGTTATCCAATACCACCTCATCGTTGGCTGTTGCCGCGTAATCGGGATGGGGTTGTGGCGCTTTCTTTCCCCGCCCCACGTAGAGGAACAACACGATATTTTGTATCCCGCCGTTTTCCGGATTCACCACGAGATCTTCGTTTACCAAATTATGCTTGCCGCAAACGGCCACATCCTTGTTGATCTTTGCGGGCTGAGGCGCAGGTGCCTTACCGTCATAAACAAACTGACCGGTGAGCGTTCCCCATTGAGCGTGCACAGGCACGGCCGCAAAAAGGGAGCCAAGAAGGACGATCGCAAAGGTCAAATGGCGCATTCTCATATCTCCTAGTTAGTTTCCCCCGACGAACCCTCTTTGGATGAGGAAGAGTCGGGCGTACCCGCGGAGTCGTCAGGCAATTGAACGGTGGGAATTTCCATATCAGCCGCATTGGTTGTGGCCGAGGAGTAAGGGGCGGATTGCCTTTTGTTACAACCAGCAAGCCAAAGGCAGGTAGGTAAGCACAGTAAAAGAGTGTAAGTAATTCGAGCTGAGTTTTTCATCGAGCTATTGGCTCCTGTTTTACTTTGGTCGTGCATTCCGTTACTCGCTAGCCGCATCCGATGACGGCAGCACATCAGTGGCAGCCGCATCAGTCGTGGCGGCGCCGGTCGCCGCCGCTTCCGATGCGCCCGATTCCCCCTCACCGGTACCGGTCGGGGCGGGCTTGACTAACTCAGCAATCGGGGCTCTTTCTTTCGAATAGAGCGGGTAATTCATCAACAGGTCAACAACCGCATTGAGCTGTTCAATACTCGTACCGTGAAACAGCTTTTGACTTACACCGCCCAAGTGTGGCAATTCGGAATTGAATTGAATATTAACAGGCATCGGCGTGTAAGGCAGAATCTGAACCGGCTTCGCAATCCAGTGCTGAAGATACTCCGGTCGTAAACGACGGTGCACAACTGACAAGTCGGGAGCTTTTGCCAACAGCGAACCGCCTGGATCGTAATCCGCAACGAGATGACACTTCACACAGTAATCGTTGCTGGTGATCACATTCATCGCCTGATCCAACCTCGTTTGTCCCGGAGGTCGATCAGCTTCAGGCAGCTTTTTAACCATAGCCTCGTACTCGGTGCCTTCCTCGTTCAAACGTACCGTTTGAGTCCAAGGCGTATATTCGTATGGGTAAACAGCGTCATCGCGAGCTGCGAAGTAGCTTACCAATTCGGTGGCATCTTCCGGAGACATGTTGAACTTGGGCATTCGCATAAATGCCGCAGGGCGAATCATCGACGGTTCCAACAAAAACTCGTGCAACCAATCGGATTGAACCTTGTTACCTTCGCCAAGCAGGGGTGGCGGAAGCCAACCGTACGCCTGTTTCGCATCGGCCTGCGGATCGTTTTTCCGCGCGATGTCGACAATGCGAGGGAGCAACCATTTCGTCAGATCGCCACCGTAGGTCGGACTACGCTTAACAATTGAGGACGCCGGGATCTCCAGCGGGTTCAGCCCAACCTGATAGGGTTCGCCATCGAGGAGCGTGGGCAGCCAAAGATCGAAAGAATACAAGAGAGTATTAGGATCGTAATCATAACCCTCTTCGACGGGATCACCTTCCTCATCGTAGATAATCTGCTGTCCGTCACGGTCGATCGTTGGCATGCCGACCAAGTGAGCCTCAAGCAAGGATCGGTACTTATCCGTTTCCTTGGAATCATCGATTTGGTAGCGGTTATAGTTGGGTCGCATGAAGGGGAAAGCATCCTGCGGATTACCTCCTTGCGGTCCAAATTCTCCCTGAGCAAACTCGATTTTCCACTTCTCGGGCTCGATAATGTGACAGCCGATGCAGTTAAACTTTTCCAAAACCTTGCTGCCTTGGATGATCGACTGCCGCTTTTCATCCGGCTGATAAACAAACTCATTCGCCGGCGGTTCGGCAACTAATCCGAGCACGAACGTGATTACAGCCTCTCGTTCTTTGAAATCAAACGGGAACATCGGCATCCGCAATCGATCATTGAACGAATCCTTATTACGAGCTTTGGCATAGTCATAACTGCGAGGCTCTTTCAATTTTTGCCAAATGAAACCAGCACGTTCATGGTCACTAAGACTCTGCTCGTAGAACTCGGCGTCAAATGCCAATTGTCGCTGATGCTCTGCTTCTTCCTGAGGCGTCCGCGACTTCGCTTCGGAGTCATCTTTTTTCGCGACGAATCCGTCAGCCGACTCGCCGTGACCTTCGCCGTGACCTTCGCCGTGATGTCCGGTGTGCAAGTACTCAGCGATGTGCTCAAACGCAAGCTTGGAAGGATCTTTTCGCCCCCAACCTGCCAGAGCCGCACCGATTGGCTTGGCCCCCTCGAAACCTGGAATGTCGTGGCAACCGTAGCATCCGTACTTCGAAATCGTACGGGCACCGATGTAGTTCAACTTTTTCTCCAGCGTTATCTCGCCGCTCAACAACAACTCCGAACCCGTGATATTCTCCTTGACGAACTCTGGGAACGTGTTGTTCTTAATCGTCGCCTCGGCATCCTTAAGATTCATCTTCGCCTGCAGATGCTCCAGCAAGAGCCCGTTGAGATTCTTGAGTCCTTCATCGTCGAGCTGGAGTCGACCCACCACATCCGCAGCCGGCTTCCAGCCGTCTTTGCTATTGAGCAGGAACATCGCGATGTCGCTCGCCGGATCGGTTTTGGTCCCGTCGGGATGCTCAATTACTTCCAAATAGAGATTTGGCATTTTTGTGCGAGGATGGTAGAGGTCCGGATTTCGAAGCCAAGTGTACATCCAACGCTTCGCATCAGGAGTCCCCTTCACGCTGAACTTATCTCCAACATTGGACAAGTTCGGCCCGTGTGTGGCACTGGCGTAGGAAAAGTCGTCATGCTGATGGCAGGCCAAGCACCCGCGGGTTTCGAACAGCATTTTCCCGCGAGCAATTTGCTCGTCAACGGTCGACTTCGTTATCCCTTTGGCAGGTGAAATAAACTCTTGAGGCTGGCTGTCGTCGAGCAAGTACTTGACTAGGCCAAGAATCTCAATGGGCTCATATCGCTTCGAAACGGCTTTTTCCTCTTCGTCCAAATGTCGCCACTGACCAAAGAAGCGTGGCATTGTGGTCGAAGGCCGGAAGTGCTTGGGGTCTTGAATCCAATCGTACAGGAATTCGGCACCCAACTTATCTTTCACATGTCGAAGACTCGGGCCGACTTTTCGCAAATCACCCGGAGTTTCAACATCCTCAAGATTCGCGATCTGATCATGCGCTGTCTTGGTCAGAATCGGGTCTGCTGCGAAAGCATCTTCCTTGAGGAATGTCAGCAATTCGTGCCTCACGTGATTCCGTTCCGGGTGATAGATCAGCTGATTAACCCAGCTCTTTTCTTCCTGATCCAGTTTTTTGAAGGACGGATCGCTTTTCACCTCGGCAGCAGCCGCAAAATAGTTCGGCTCCAAACGCATGTCAGGACCGATCCGCTGGTCAGGTCCCTTGTACCCGTTAATCTCGTGGCAGCCAAAACAGCCATAAGTAAGAATCAAATCGTAACCATGAGTAAGTTTCGGCGCCGGGGGCTCTTCAAACCGATCAGCCAATTGGAGCTCGACCACTTCGTGATGACACTTCAAACAGGAGCTTTCCGCGAAACGTTTCGGATACATTGGGTAGATCCAGTGGTGGTTGTTAAACCAACCATACTCCTGCGTCCAGCGCCGCTGCTGTTCGGCGTTATTCGGCGAGTGCGAGACCCACTTAAACTCGGTGGCACTCCCCTGCCCTTCGTGACAGATTGAACATCCGAACGTCGTCAGCTTGTGAGGACTAAGCGAGCCCACAAAGAGATCCAAACGAGGATGTGAACTGTAGGGATGAGGCAAACCACGGCGTACCGTAAGCTTGGCTGTTTCGCCCCACTTCGCGTTGTCCAGCAGATAACGACGAGCCTGATCAGCAGACAAAACTTTGTCCTGATTGACAAACGCCAAAACATCGCCAACCCTCAGCCCATCCGCCTGCTCAACGAAACCGGAAATATGGCGAGCAAATGCAGCGAGACTGTCTGGCAGAACGCTTCGGACCGTGACCTCGCTGACTGAGACCAGACCTTCATCGGCCAACTCAATACCGTAGACCGATGCCAAGGTCGGCTCAACATCCTCACCGTCGGCAGTTTCCGTCGCCTCCGGAGCCGTTTCTGGCAAAATAATCTCAAAGACAACCTCGTGGCGGTGTGCATACAGGGGATCGACGGCCGATCCGGCCGCCGTCTTGTCCATCGCCTGATGACAAGTCGTACATCGATCGAATCGAGTGACCGAACCAAAGCTACCGTTAGAAATCGTGAGGTCTTTCGTCCACAGGTTGTCAATCTTCAGCGGTGAATTAAAGGCGTCGAGGATCGGTAATTCCAACCACTTCTTCCCCAGGAACGGAGGCTGTACCGTGAAGTAGCTCGCCTGACGCTCATCGAGCGACGATGCAAGTCGCCCGAATTCAGCTTGCTTCTCTTCGATATCATCATGCAACAAGCTGACCTGATGATTCATCTCTTCCAAACTGGACTGCATCAGGTTACGACGTTCCGCAGCATCCTGATATTCCCGCGTCAACAAGTCGCGTTGAGCTTTTTCTTTATTGACTTCTGCCTGCAGCGTTTTCATCCGATCCTTGAGACCATCACGAACCGCAAGGTCGTACTGAGCCCGGCGTTCATCGTAGTCCGCCGACTTGAATTTCCGCCGGCTGAGCAGATTATCTTCGTTAAACTTCGCCTGGCTAACGGCGGTCGCCAGGCCACTCATGAGCTTGGCACGACGATCTCGCAGCGTTTCGCAATCAAACCCAACGCCGTTCATCCTGCCATAGAGCGTGTTTTCGCCGTCTCTGTCACGCAATTCATTCAGGAATTCCACACGACGATCTCGTCGCGTTTCGTCATTGATCCCCGCTTTGTTGATCTCGGCGTAGAGCTTGTGAAACTTCTTGTTGTCGTCCTTAACCGGCTTATCGTCGCCCCCCGCTGTGGTGAGCTTGGTGTAGAGGTCGTTGAGCCGTTTAATTTCGGCATCATCCTTCACCTTGGATAGAAATTGGTCGAATGTCTTTTTACTGGGCGCTAACATCTCTTCGAGCAGCAATTGCTCCAGCAATTCGTCTCGATTCTGTGCATTGGCACGAGTTTGTTCCTCGGCCATGCGCCATCCGGTCATCCGAACGTCGACGCTACGCATCTTACGTTGATAATCTTTCCATTCGCGCGAATGATCCGCGGCGAACATCCAGATCGTCGAGATTAGCATTACCAAACCGGTACAACCAAACACGACGTGCAACATCTTTTGGTCACGCCAGGTTTTTTCGGTTGCGGGCATATTTCGAACTCCAATCGACCACGCGAAGTTGGCAACATCGCCAAACTACAAGTTGAGAAAATACTCGGGGATACTAATGATGTACTTGAGGTTCAACGTCCACCTCAGCACCATCTTCAAGGGTAGCAAGGCCATGAAGAGCAGCAGGTTGGACATCACCATATAGCGAACAAAACCCATCTTCACAAAAAAGCTGCGGAACAGGGTTACAGCTAACATGGGTGGAATCACAATAAAATAGGCAAGTGTCAACAAGATTCCTGGGGACTCTCGATAAACGATAAAGGCGATTTGCGTGAGCATGGTAGCTCCCTCCGGCGCTTTCGGTAGCGCCCGCCCGAGTCCTTTTATCCAAAAGTACTGAGACAAATCGATGCTGTTCAACGCTTCCACCTTATGTGCATCCCAGAACTCATAGGGACCGAAAAAGTTCCAGTTCGGCCCCCGTAAAAAGGTGCCCAAAATGATCAGCGTGACCCACAACTCCAAGAAACCTAACTGGAAAATAATGTAGGCAAAGCGACGCTGCTTAATGGTGTAGTAGCCGTTACCTTCTTGATTGAAGTCAAGAAATGGAATTGCCATCAATCCGACGACAACGAGGGAAGGCAAAACAACGCCCGCCATCCAAGGGTCAAAATAAACCAACATTTCCTGAAGACCAAGAAAGTACCAGGGTGCCTTCGACGGATTCGGGGTTTTCACACTACTAGCTGGCTCTTCCAAAGGAGCCGTCAGACCGATCGCCCACAAGATGAGGATCGCAGTCAACGCGATCATGCAAATCATTTCGGTGTAGACCAAATCGGGCCATACCAAAACTTTTTCCTTCTCAAGTGCCTCTAGCGGCTCTAACCCTTGCTCCATCCGGTCGTCGTTTTGGACCGACCGATGGGTTGCCAACCAGGTGAAGAAACCAAGCAAAAAGACCATCGCAACAATCGGCACGTTGTCCGGTTTCGTTACGATCGCTGCAAATTCGGGATCAACGATCGACATCCCCATAAACAAGAGCGAAAAGTTCAAACCAACCCAGGCAACGACAGGATTGACAAAGAACCGACGGCCCACATACAGCACAACCAACACGAGAGTCGTGCCCAGCGTGTAGGCCACTGCGTTAGCTAACCAAGTATCGACAAAGTCCTTGAATACCGTCGGCATCCCGATCCATTTCATCATCGCGGGACTACCGTTGATACCTGCATAGGCAAAGGGCGACATCACCAAAAAGAGCATCGCCAGTGCGAGCCACCAACCCGCCAAACGAGTTTTCTTCAACGACTGCCAGCAGTAATACGCTGCAATACCATTCATCAATGATAGAAGAAGAAAATAGGTGCCCAGGAATCCTGAAACGCCTTCAAGGAATTGGTCTTCGTTTCCGTGCATCTCAAACCGTTTCTTGTTACCAAATCATGGTAATTGCATTCAAAAGGATCAGCCCACTGCCAGATCCACTTACAGCGGCCCGCTGATACCGCCATCCTTACGAACGCGCCAAAAGTGAATTGCCAACAACAGAGCCGCCGCCAATGGAATCGCGATGCAATGCAGGATATAGAAACGATTCAAAGTTTCTTCTCCTACAAATCTTGCACCAAGCAACCCATACCGCGCATCGGAACCCATTGTGATCATGTCGATCCCCCCGACATTTAATAACTGAGCCCCTGGTCCCTCAGACCCAAGGAAAGGTGTTGCCCGAGCCATGTTCGACCCGACCGTAATCGCCCAGATCGCCAATTGATCCCAGGGCAAAAGATACCCCGTAAATGACAGCAAAAGCGTTAGCAACAACAGGACCACGCCGATCACCCAATTAAATTCACGAGGTGGTTTGTAACTACCCGTCAAAAACACACGATACATGTGCAGCCAGACGGCGATCACCATGGCGTGAGCACCCCAACGATGGATTTCGCGCAATATCCCTAGCGAGGTGACGTCACGGAGGGCAAGAATATCGCTGTACGCCCACTCGAGCGTGGGTCGGTAGTAGAACATCAACAACACGCCAGTGACGGTTTCAACCAAAAACAAGAAAAAGGTAACACCGCCCATACACCAGGTGTAACTGAGTGCGATACCCTGCTTTTTCATCGAGACTGGGTGCAAATGCAAAAAGAAGTTCGTCAGCATCACAACGATACGATTCCGACGATCGACCGGCATTGGGTGCCGAAAAACACTCTTCCAAATCTGAGAATTACGAATTACTTCACCGAGTGAAGGCATGATAAAGCTTTGCTAATGAATTGGGAGGAAGGTTCCAAATAAACACAAAAGAGACCAGCCGCATCAAAGACCCTAAACAGGAACAAACGAAGCCCCGTCTTTCCACTGACCCATCTCTTCCTGAAACGTCTTACTCTTGTCAACTTCCAACTGCCCGTCGTCAGACAAACTGATCGCATAGCGCTCAAGCGGGCGAGGCGCAGGCCCCTCGAAGTTAACACCGTCTTTGTAAAAACCGCTGCCGTGACAGGGACACTTAAATTTCTGTTCCGCTTCGAGCCAATTCGGCGTGCAACCAAGGTGCGTGCAAACAGTTTTCAAAGCAACGATCTGTTGTTCCCCCTGATACGCCGCATTAACGAGCCAGACACCAAACTGAGCCTTGAACTTCGCGTCAACGGTCCCGGGGGCAAAATCCATCGGAAAACCGACCTTAAACTTACTCGGTGGCTCGATCAGGATATTTGGAAACATAAAGCGAGCTAAGCCGAGAACCCACAGCAAGTTTGTCAGCGTCAGCGTCGTGAATCCGACTGCTAAAAACGAGCCGATAAAGATCTTCACAAACCCCCGACGCCCTTCGTCGGAACTCGCTGCAACCTTCGGCCTCGCGTAATCCGGCTTAGCCGGCATCGCGGGAGCCGATACGGCCGACTTTCCCTTGGGCTTGATCCCTTTCGCGGCCGCTTCCGCTTTCGACATCGGGCCCGGCTTCGAAGTTTTTCGAGCAGCGGCCAAAATACTGGAAGTGTCCATCGGACCAACCGGCGGCTTAGCTGCAGCCTTTGATGACTTGGCAGGCGCCTTGGCTGCCTTCGGTGCAGCCTTCGCTTTCGCTGCTGGCTTCGGTTTGGCTGCAGCCGCACCCTCGCCGCGAGCCGCCGCAAGGATGTCAGTGACGCTCATCTCCCCAGGCTTACCTGCGGGCTTCGAGGTCGGCTTTTGCTCAGCCTCAGCAGCCGGCTCGGCTGCCGCATCCGATCCACCTCCCTCGCCTGCATCACTTCGCGCCGCAGCCAAAATATCAGCGACGCTCATCTCTCCCGACTTCTCAGCCGGCGGCTTTGCAGCGGGTTTCGACGGTTCTGCAGCAGGCTCCGCAGCAGGCTCCGCAGGAGCTCCAGCATCAGATGCCTCGGCTCCTCCACCACCCTCCTGCCGACACGCTTTCAGAATATCCTCAACGGACATTTTTTTATTGTCTGCCATCTCTCAACCTGCATAGAGGTCAAAAATAACTGGAAATATCACTGCGGCGAACAGCCAACTCTGAGGGTACTACCGAGAACGCACAAAGAAGTGCAAGTTCTTTAAGATTAACACTTTACCGCCCGAAAGCCCTCTACTGCCCACGTCCTTGTGACATTTTTCACAAACTCAACCCAAGTTGTAGCCAAAGGACCTTTTTTGTCAACCCAGGCCGCTCGGCAATGTTAGCTTCTTTGGAAACGAGAAGGGGAGCCCGAAGCCTCCCCCCCCGACCCGAAGCTCGCGCTAGCGGTCCGCCTCCAGCGACTGTTCCGAATTCCGGGGATCGGGCAAGGCTCCCGACGACTCCCGACGAGCGGCGAAATGAGCCGCCTCCTCCAAACGGCACCACAACGGATCGGCTGAATCTTTCAGACAATCCACAGATCTGCCGGAGTGACCGAATCACGCCGATCCTTTAGAATCGGGAGCGATCTTGAGCGGCCGACAAAAAATCATGGAGTGCCTGGGCGATGAATGTTTTGGTTGTGGGAAACGGCGGACGCGAACACGCGCTCGCCTGGAAATTGTCGCAAAGCCCCCGCTCGGAGCGTGTTTTTGTGGCACCCGGCAACGCGGGCACCGCCGCAGACGCCGAGAATGTCGATCTTCCCGCCGAAGACATCCCACGGCTCATCGAATTTGCTCAGAAGAACCAAATTGGCTTGACCGTCGTTGGACCCGAAGCACCTCTCGCCGCGGGAATGGTTGATGCTTTCCAGGCAGCCGGCCTACGAATTTTCGGGCCCGCAAAAAACGCTGCGGAACTCGAGGCAAGTAAAGTTTTCTGCAAAAACATGCTCCGACAAGCTGACGTACCCACCGCAGACTACCAAGTCTTCCGTGAGGCAAGTGGAGCCCAACGCTTCATTAATGATCGTTACCGAGATGCCGTCGACGTCCCGGTTGTGATCAAAGCCGACGGCCTCGCGGCGGGCAAAGGCGTGATTGTCTGCTCGACTCGGCAGGAGGCACTCGATGCGATCAACCGCATCGGCGGACAACGCGAATTCGGTGCAGCAGGCGATCAAATCGTCGTCGAGGAGCGACTGGACGGTCACGAGGCGAGCGTGATCGCCATTACGGACGGGCGCACGATCCTGCCACTCTCGCCGGCCCAAGACCATAAACCCGCCTACGATGGCGACAAAGGCCCGAACACCGGAGGCATGGGCGCTTACTGCCCAACCGACCTGGTCGACACGGACATGATGTCGATGATTGAGGAGCAGGTTTTGGTTCCGACAATTCACACCATGAAGCGACAACGCCGACCCTTCCAAGGCGTGCTCTACGCTGGAATGATGATCACGAATCAGGGTCCCAAGGTACTCGAGTACAACGTGCGATTTGGCGACCCCGAATGCCAACCGCTGCTTATGAGACTCCAGACCGACCTGCTGGACATTCTCAATGCGGCCGTTGACGGCGAGTTGGATCGCCTTGAACCCCTGAAATGGGATCCGCGACCCGCTGTTTGCGTCGTGATGGCAAGCGATGGCTACCCAGGCCCCTACGAACGAGGACGGCCCATCCGCGGAATCAAAGAGGCCGACGCGTTCCCTGACGTCAAAGTGTTTCACGCCGGCACGGCGACACTCAATGGCGACGTCGTGACTGACGGAGGCCGAGTGCTCGGAGTCACAGCCATGGGCAATTCAATCGCCGCCGCCAAACTACAGGCCTACAAAGCAGTCCAATGCATTCGCTGGGAGGGAGCCTGGTGCCGCAAAGACATTTCCGACAAGGCGCGGCAATACGATAAAGCTTAAGGAGTCGTCAGCGTGAGGAAGGTCGCGTCTCAACCCAGTTCGCGTCTCAACCCAGGTCCTCGCCATAGCCCGGCGGGAAAGGATTCCAGGCTGGATCCGACCGATCGACCGGCTCTGCAGCCGGCGGGTCCGAATCTTCATCTGCCGAAGTCAAATTCTTGCCCCCCAAAGAACGGGAAGTTGAATCCCGACGCCCTTCACGATCCCCTGCCCCGTCGACTCCATGTCCACCCTTAGCACGATCGACACCATCCGGCTCCATGCCGCAGAATTCATCGAGCCAATGCTGTATTTCATCCGGACTTGGTTGGTGTTGCCTCTGATCATCTTGATTTTCGCTGCCTAAATCCTCCGCAGCCGATACAACGCCCCGCCCCTGCAAATGCTCTAACCACGCTTCGCTTTCAACGACTTGAGCACTTCGCCGCACCGCAGCAGTTTGCACTCGACGATCGCTAGAAACGACTAACAACCGATCTGGATGAGGATCCGCGGCAATCAAAATCTCCAACAGATCATCCGCCTCCTCTTGCTCGTGGGCAAACCGAACCGTGATCCCACGGTGATCAAAATGAGAATTCTCGGCGCGGCAAGACTGCTTGGCATCAAAGACGACCGTCGTGGCAGCCACTTCCGATGGCAAAAGTTGCAATACCAAGAAATCGAGCAGTGAAAACCGAGCCGCTTCAAGCTTACGAGGACCGTCTGCCCCGCGCGGAAGCCCGATCGTAAACAACAGGTTGTAACCGTCAATCAAAATTGCCATTACCAAAACTCTCAAACTAGACGCGACCCGCTGTATCGACGGATGACGACTCAAGCCCCAACCTTCACAGTGTGACCGGAATGGTATGATGGATGCAACTTCAAAAAGCGATGCCTGGTCTTTGCGAGATCTGAAAATGAAAGTTTTTGATGCAGTGGTGATAGGCACTGGCGGCATCGGCAGTGCAGCGATTTACCATCTCGCCAAGCACGGCCTACGGGTGGCTGGAATCGACCAATTCACTGTCGCCCACGACCAAGGGAGTTCACACGGCCAAAGCCGCATCATTCGACAAGCCTATTTCGAACACCCGGACTACGTCCCTCTGCTCAGGCGAGCCTATCAATTGTGGCACGAACTCGAAACCGAGACCGAGACCAATCTCTTCGATCAAATTGGATTGGTTGAATTCGGCCCTCCCCATGAAACCCTAATCCAAGGCATCCAAGCTAGTGCTCGGCAACACAACCTTGCGATCGAAACCCTCTCCGCTCGGGAGTCGCAAGAACGGTTCCCGTTATTTCGTGTGCCCGAAGAGATGGTTGCGATTTTCGAACCCACTGCCGGGGTGCTTCACGTCGAGTCTTGCGTAAAAAGTCACATCCGCGCAGCGGTAGCTCATCACGCCGAATTACACCTTAACTGCCGAGTCAATCGAATCGACCTGGAAAGCAATCCAATCGTCCTCGCCACCAATTCGGAAAGGTTCCAGACCGAGCGATTGATTGTCTGTGGAGGCGCGTGGACAAGTAAACTACTGCCAATCCCGGTCAAATTAAAGGTCGCCCGCAAACACATCCACTGGTTTCACACCGACGACAGGCGATGGGAGGCAAGCCAACCGTGCCCGGCTTTTTTCTACCAACGCCCTCAAGGCTATTTCTATGGCTTCCCAGCCTTTGACCAATTCGGAGTCAAAGTCGCAGAACACAGCGGGGCAGACGCCATCGACGACCCCGCTGCAGTGGACCGATCTCCGGACCCAGTGGATGAACAACGCGTGCACGAATTCATCTCAACCCAACTCGTCAACGTGAACTTAGAACGTACTCGACATGAAGTCTGCCTGTACACACTTTCGGAAGACGAACACTTCATCGTCGACTCACACCCCAGCAATCCACGCGTCGCTTTTGCGGCAGGCATGTCGGGACATGGCTTCAAGTTTGCCAGCGTATTGGGCGAGATCCTTGCGAACCTCGTGCTGCACGGCGGCTCACCACACCCCATCGACTTCCTCTCACTGGCACGATTTCGTTGATGCGTGCCGGCAACAATCAATCCGGCTGCCCTGAAACAGAAGCTAATTCACACCGAAAAATTTCAAGGCGAAGCAGCCTGCGTTGCCTTGCCTTGCAAGAAACCTGCCAGGCCCGACAGGTCATCCGTATTGATCAGATCGACTCCCGCATCATGCAAGCGGCCCCACACAGCCGGCGAATCGGGTGTCGCCCAAAATCGAATTCGTTGCTGGCGATCATGACAACGTTTAACGATCGCATCTAGCTTTTCCTGCTCTGCAACTGACATCTGCCCTTCGCCTCGCCATCGAAAGTGGGACGTCCATCGATCACTGATAAGGGGCATCAATAACGGAAGAGGGTCCGTTTCGAGGTCAGCCAACCGACCATCCACAAAGACGTAGCGGGAATCACTATCGTCAATCAACTCGATCGGCCGATTACCGCTAATCACGAGCTGCACAGCCCGATTTGCGACCACTCCATCGTGAAAAGAAGTGAGCATTTCGCGATAGGGTTTTAACTGCTCACGAAGGGCAATAAAAGTTGCTGGCCCCACCGATTTGAAGTCAACTAGCAGAGTGAATTCGGGACCGCGTCGATAGACACGGCCTTCGTTTTTTTCCACGCGGGAACGTAGCGGATCAAGATACAAAGCCTGAAGCGTTTTCGAGGGATCGATTTCACCACGACTATGCGCAACTAAAAGTTTACCATCGACCAGAAACACATCCGCCTCAACGCTACAAAAACCTTGTTCTAAAGCATCCAACAACGGCCGCGGATGGTAATAATCATTGTGAGCGTGCGTCGCCTTAAGCGGAACAATCTCGGCGTTCCCCCAACACGCCCCCACCAACAGCAACAGCCAACTTAGCCAAGCGCATGAAGAAACGCGTTGAAACATTCCAAACTCCCAATCTAAATCCGTCTAGCAATTAATAACACCTATAAAAAAAGGCCCGCGCTTCAAACAGCGCGAGCCATAAAGACTGCCGTGCATTGCGTCTTTAACTCCGAGGAAGGCGGTTGACTATTTTCGTCGACGCAGCAATCCTAGCCCTGCAAGGCTTCCCAACAAAAGGGTCAGACTAGCAGGTTCAGGTACTTGTTGGACAAATGTCTGATCGATAAACGACATCGTCGCAGCACCCGTGTCACCCGTGGCATGAAGAATGATATCTTTTTGCACAGGAAGCATTTTGTAACCGTCAAAGGAAATGGAGTCGGTCAACTTGTCGTCGCCGCCACCAAAATCGTAGACCACCAACTTATTGTCTGGAATCGTCGGAACGAACGTCTCCGTCACCGATGCCAAACCAGTTCCGTTGAAGACCGCCGGATTGGCGGTCAAATTGACACCCACAATCTCGTAGGCTGAGTCATCCGGGACACTCACGTTGAAAGTGATCAGCGCATCGGATGCGTTTCCACCGGCGTTGTCGACAAACGAGCCCTGGAAGCGAATTCCATAATTTCCATCGTTGTCGGTGATGTCGATCACGTTGACAACTTCGGCGGGCGGCATGTCACCGTTTTTCGAATAGGAAAAATCGGTGAAAATCTTGTCTCCAGACGCAAACACGCCCCCGGCAAGTAAATCGGACAATGGCACTGTCGCCGCGAGGGTGGCTGACTGAATTCCCGCGACTAACGCCACCGCAAGGCAAACTCGCAATAAACGTTTCGTCATAATTTTAACTCCCAAAAATCAATGCACGTGCAAAACTTCAAGGCTGTACTGCCACAATCTGCCCGCAGCTCCCAAGCGCAATGAGCACGAAGGAATAAGCAGATTGGAAAACACAAGAAGAGCTACCGAGAATCAAGCAGCAAGAAAAAAAGATGACGCGGCCACGCACAACCCGCGAAATTGCAGGAGATCGGGCACGAGAAAAGACAGGGAAGAGTCGTCAGCGACAACCGAGAACGGAGGACTCTGAAGCGACCACACAGTTACTTTTCTATCTTCGCAAACCACCGTCGAAAGGCTGATCTACCAATCTTGCGAGAGGCACCGATCACGGAAATTGCCGGGGTTTCGTTTCTTGCGATTCAAGGTAATTACTGTGCAGTAGACCCTCCAAAAGGTGCAGACAGCTTTTCAGTAGATGAAAATCCGTCGGTGTATGCGATCATTTAAAACGGGGTTGGATAAAAAAGCAAGCAGAAAATTGAAGATTAAAAGGAATGCAAGGCTTTTATTGACGCAAGAGCCCAAAACGTCAATGAAGCTAAACCGCCGATGATGTTTTCGGTCGGAGAGTGACGGCCTTAAGTTGAAATGATTCATCTCGCCCTCAAATGCAGCCGGCAGCCACCGTTGGGGCCTCTCCGGCGGTTAGCTCGCGAGCCTCCTTTGAGTACAGGGGCCCAACGAAAACCAGCCTCCGCCCGAAACGGCTCGCAGGATCCGGGTGGCAAAAAACAGCCAAGACCGAGAACCATCCCCAAGCCCCCCATTCCCCCGCGAGTAACCTACCAACAAAAGCCGTGCAGCGGCCGCCCAACGCCCCGCCTTTTCAATTCGCAAGGCTTTCGTTACACTTCAACGCTTCGTTTCGGGCGTAAGTTGTGTCTCGGGAACGAGTTGACAACGTATTTTCGGCCGCCAGCGTAGCTTCAATCGGCAGAGCACCGCATTCGTAATGCGGGGGTTGCGGGTTCGACTCCCGCCGCTGGCTCTCCGCGTGACAGTTTTGTCGTTCGACACAATATTTTGAGGGCAGGACCTGAACACAATGTCTCAAGTGATGGATTTCGACGTACGCGATGTTGTTCTTTCTGACGGTTCGTTTGGTCCGCAGGAAATCAAACAGATCATTGATTCGGTCAGTCAGGACGCAACCCGTTTGACGGTATTACGCGATGCGGTTGCCGAACTTGAAACACGCGAGAGCCACACGCCGGCCTCCACGGTGCGGCTAGGAGTTTGCCAATATCTGCTTGGCCAATATGAGCTTTCTTACAAGACGCTCTCGAACGCCGACGGTGGTGCGCTTGCACACTTCTATCAGGGCAAAGCGAAGCTTTACCTTTGCAACTACGATGCGGCCACGACAAGTTTCGAGTCGGCCAAGCGAGCTGGTTACGACCCGGGCATTTGTGAGTTAGGAGTCACCGAGTCGCTGCGTGGCTCAAGGAAAAGCGAAGAAGCTTTACAGCGGCTCGACAATCTTTCCGGTGCGGTCGAACAAACGGCCGGCTATTTGTACCAGCGAGGAGCGACGATTGCGGCTCTTGGCGGCAACCCCGAAGAGGTTTGTGCGTTGTACGAACGGGCGGTTGAATCTGATGGCGGCCACGCGGGCGCACTGTTTGGGCTCGCGTTGGAAAACGACCGGCGTGGGAATGACGATGTGGCCGTTGGCCTTTACCAACGGGCTACAGCTCGTTTCCCCAGCCACGTCGGTGCCTTGCTCAACCTCGGCATTCTTTACGAAGACCGTGAGCAATACGATCGGGCTCAAAAGTGCTATCAACGCATCCTCGATTCGTTCCCGGCACACGACCGAGCCAATCTATTTTTGCAGGATGCTCAAGCGTCCGGCGACATGTATTACGACGAGGAAGCACAAAAGAAACGCGACCGGATGTCTCAGGTTCTGGGTGTCCCCGTCACCGACTTCGAACTCTCGGTCAGAAGCCGTAATTGCCTGCAGAAAATGGGAATCGGAACGCTTGGCGATTTGACGCGTTGCACCGAGCAGGAATTGTTAGCCAGCAAGAACTTTGGCGAAACGTCCCTCATTGAAATCCGAGAAATGCTGCGGTCCAAGGGGTTGGATCTCGGACAGTTCGCACATGAAAAAGCTGAGCCTGAACCGACAATCGACTACCAAAACATGTCGCCCGACGAGCAAGCTCTGCTGGAACGCCCCATCTCTGAGCTCAACCTGTCGGTTCGAGCGAGAAAGTGCATGGTGCGACTCGGCATTAGCACCGTTGGCGAACTATTACGCCGCACGGGCGATGATCTCCTTGAGTGCAAGAACTTCGGCGTAACCAGCCTGACCGAAGTTCGAGAAAAACTGACTCAGCATGCGCTGAAACTTCGGGGTGACTGAAAACCTACCCACAAGCGGGTTTGGCTTCCATTTACTCGGAACCGATCCTGATTGCGCCGCGCGACGGTCAACCCTGTTGACCCCCCACGGATCGGTTGACCTACCGGCGTTCATGCCGGTGGGCACTCTGGGAACGGTCAAAGGGGTCGAGCTCTCTCAACTGCGCTCCACCGCTGCTCAAATGGTGCTTTGCAACACCTATCACCTCGCACTGCGACCCGGTGCCGAGCTTGTGCACTCCCTGGGAGGCCTACATCGCTTCATGGGCTGGACGGGCCCGATCCTAACTGACAGCGGTGGCTTCCAAGTGTTCAGCTTGGCTGAACGAACAAAAGTGGACGAGCAATCGGCAAAATTTCGCTCGCATATTGACGGCAGCCTGATGGAGCTCAGCCCCGAACGGGCGATGGAAATCCAACACCTTTTAGGGAGCGACATCGCGATGGTATTGGACCACGTCATCGCGCTGCCCAACTCGGATGAAATGATCCGCGAAGCGGCTGAGCGAAGCATCCGCTGGGCGGGACGCTGCCGCGATACCCGTTTTCCGAAACAGGCACAATTTGGGATTATTCAAGGTGGCCTGCACGAAGGTCTCAGAATTTCCAACTGCGAACAACTGATCAAGCTCGATTTCGACGGCTACGCCGTGGGAGGACTCAGCGTTGGCGAACCTCCCGCCGAGATGTACCGTGTGCTGGACTTCACTTGCCCTGCGATGCCGGCAAATCGCCCCAGATATTTAATGGGGGTGGGCCGCCCCCAAGATCTGCTTGAAGCCGTCCGCCGTGGAATCGACCTTTTCGATTGCGTGATGCCGACCCGAAACGGGCGAAATGCCTTGGCTTTTACAGATGAAGGGACTCTCCGCATGCGAAACGAACAACATCGCAGCGACGACCGCCCCATCGCTTCGAATTGCGGCTGCGCTGCCTGCCAACGCAGTCGAGGTTATATTCGCCACTTGTTCATGGCGAAAGAAATGCTCGGGCCGATTCTGGTCTCGATTCACAACCTCACCTACTATCAGCGGATATTAAGTGAGGCAAGGTCGGCGATTGAGAAGGGCCAATTCTTGCCGTTCTTCGACAAAAAGCTGGCGCAGTGGGCGGCTTAGCAGCTGAGAGACAAGGGCTCCACAGCCTCTTCATGACCGGGCAGCGCGGTTTGTTTACAAAATCGCGCTGCCCAAAGCTCCACATCACACCGCATTCACGCGCATCACGCATACCCGAGCGACGAAAACTGCGCCGTTTGCCAAGGCTGAGCTTTCTACCGAAGAGATGTTTGTCATGGAGGTCAATTGACTATTGCCGCTTACCCCGTAAGGGTTTACCATAGATTCGCCTATAGAAATGTAGGGGCGGCCCGACTAAGCGTCAGTCGGGCTGTTTCTGTTTGCGGGAGAGAGCTACAACATAGAAAGTCGGCTCATTCGACTTTCAAATGCTGCTGTTTTCAACTGCTTTTGAATCCTGAACCCAATCTCATCCGGCTTACAACCGCTGAGTCCCAAATGCTGAAAGGGCTCGGCCGCAAAAACATGTTTGACCTGAACACCTTCTGCATCTTACTCGCCGAAGCTCCCGCCGATGGAGCAGCAAATCCGACAGATACAACCGATTTGCTTTGGGCGTTCGCTCCCTGGATTTTAATCGGTGTCTTGTTCTGGTTTATTATGATCCGACCCCAAAAACAAAAAGCGGACGAGATGAAGCTGATGCTTCAGAATCTCAAAAAAAATGATCGCGTGGTCATGACCAGCGGTATTTATGGAACCATCGTGAATGCTCCAAAGGATTCTGACGAGGTAACAGTCAAAGTCGATGAGAGCAACAATACCCGGTTACGAGTTCAACGAAATTCAATCAGTCGCGTCATCACGACGGACACTACTAACGCGGAAACGGAAAGCTGACGTTAGGGGTAGGACTCGATTAGAAGCTTCGTCCATTTGAACACTTAGGAATCCAAGAGATGGAATCGGTATCATCGCCATACGTCGTGCCTTTCGCCTTAATCATCATCGCGATCTTAGCCGCATTTTTGGGCACCTATGTCCGAAAGTCATTGCGAATGCCGGAAACCGGTTGGAAGGTTTCTTTGATCGTCGCAGTCATCGGCATCGCTGCTCTGATCTTGTATACCAGCTGGCCACCCAAGCAGGGCATTGACCTCAAAGGTGGAATCATCCTGGTCTACGAGGTGGATCAAGAGAAAACCAGGCAAAATGCGACGAACCAGCGAAGCGACGAAGACGAAGACGCAGACGCAGACGACCAGCAAAACGTGGCGAACGATTCCGTCGACATGAATGCTTTGATTCAGGCATTAAGCCGTCGAATTAATCCGGGCGGAGTTCAAGAAATTGTCGTACGACGCTACGGTGACAATCAAGTTGAGATCATCATTCCCGATGTGACACAAGAAGAAGCCAAGCAGGTTCAAAAGCTGATCACGACCGGTGGATTCCTCAAATTCATGATCGTGGCCGACCAAGACCAAGACTCATATCTCTGCCGAATGGCCGACGCCCCTAGCCAAGCTGGACAATACCAAGTCCTCAATGATAACGGCGTCGTGATTGGTCAATGGGCCAGGCTCAGCATCGACCCGACGCAACCCGTTGCCGAGGGCGAAGAGCCCATCTATCGAATCGATCCACCCAATGGCAAAACCCGCATCGTTCGCGGACGCAAAGAAGTTTTGATGGTCGTGGAGCGGACTCCCGCACTCGAGGGGAAACATTTAGCTGGCGTTCGATCCGGCTACAACGACATGAATCCCTGCGTCTATTTCGATATGACCGGCGCCGGTTCGAGACTGATGGGAAACCTGACCGCAAAATACTCTCCTGACGAAAATACCAATAGCTTTTCACTCCTGGGAATCGTCATGGATGGTGAGCTTATCTCGGCTCCCAGAATTAATGAAAAAATCAGCGGACGCGGCATCATCGAGGGCTCGTTCACCAAGGAAGAGGTCGATTTACTCGTGAACGTGTTGCGAGCCGGTCGACTTCCGGCCGTCCTCCGCAGCGAGCCTCTGAGCCAGAATGAAATTAGTCCGTTACTCGGCGAGGATACCATTGAACAAGGCAAGCGAGCCATTGGTGTGTCCTTGGTCTCCGTCCTCGTCTTCATGATTTTCTACTATCACTTTGCTGGGCTTGTCTCCTGCCTCGCGCTGCTGTTGAACTTGGCGTTGGTGTTGGCTCTGATGATCTTCGTCGGTGCTGCCTTTTCGCTACCTGGCATGGCAGGTTTGGTCCTGACCGTTGGCATGTCGGTCGACGCGAATGTTCTTATCTTCGAACGAATTCGCGAGGAATTACGCAGCGGTGCTGCATTAAGGATGGCAATTCGAAACGGTTTTGGGCGAGCCACCCGAACGATTGTCGATGCCAATGTCACGACATTAATCACTGCCCTCGTTCTCTACATCATTGGCAGCGAACAACTACGAGCTTTTGCGGTCACGTTGATCTTCGGTATTCTGATGTGTTTGTTTACCGCGATCTTCTGCTCGCGAGTCGTATTTGACATCGCCGAACGAACTCGCTGGATCAAAAAGCTTACGATGCTTCAGATCCTGACGACGCCCAACTGGAATTTGATGGGCAAACGGCACTTGGCTGCTGCTTGTTCCATCGTCGTCATCCTGACAGGACTTGCGGGTGTGGTGGCCCGTGGCCCACAAATCTTCGACATCGATTTTCTCGGTGGGACTTCAGTCCAAGTTCAATTAGAGACTCCCCAAGAAATCGGCAAGATGCGAAACCTTATCAATGGCCTTCGGGATAAGGGAATCGTGGAAACCGTCACCGTTACTGAAGTGAAATCGGAAAAGCTTCCCACTGGAAGTATCTATCGTATCGATACATCACTTCCAACAGCTGCCGACACGCCGGCACCCACCGAAAGCGACTCAAAAGACCAAACTGAGACAACGATTGTGACAGTCCAAAATGCTCTGATCGCGCAACTGCGGGATGATCAGGGCGTCTCTATCTTAAAAATGCACAACTTCAGCTACACGCCGCCCGTGAAACCTGCTCCAGAATCGAATCAGGCTCCCGACATTGATACGCTGGGCAATCCAATCACCCAAGACGACGACAAGGACTCGGAAAACTCCGACGAATCGTCAACTGCGGCTGGAGACACTGCCAAGGAAGAAAAATCCGATCCAAATGGCGGCAAATCGGAAGCAACCGATTCAAGTGATCCTAGTCCAGAGATTAGCGAAAAAGAATGGAACCAACTCGGTTCTCAATCGACCTTGAACTTTGATGAAAAGATCAATGCCGAAACGATTGAGATGATCATTCGAGAGACAGCAAAAGAACTTTCTGTTCGTGAACCCGGCATCGTGCTGACGAATCCCGAATGGGATGGCCAAAGCAGCCAGGGTTACATCGAGTGGACGCTAAAAATGTCATGCGGAATCGAGGATGCCGGTCGGATCCTTTCAGCCCTAAAAACCCGCATGAACTCCACGCCAGTCTGGCTGGCTGCCAATCAAATCGGAACCGCCATTGCTGGCGATAAGACTCGGATGGCGATTGCCGCGGTAATCGCCAGTTTGTTGGGAATCATCCTCTACATCTGGATCCGATTCCAACGCGTCGTCTACGGCCTGGCCGCCGTAGTTGCCCTGATCCACGACGTTCTTGTAACCTTGGGCGCCATCGCACTGTCGCTTTGGCTCTCCAAGGTATTCGGATTTTTGCTCATCGACGAGTTCAAAATCAGCTTACCAGTCGTGGCTGCTTTCCTAACAATCATTGGTTATTCACTTAATGATACGATCGTTGTCTTCGACCGAATTCGTGAATCGCGTGGAAAAAGTCAGTTTCTGACCGCCGACATGATCAACCTGAGTATCAATCAGACCTTAAGTCGTACCGTGTTGACCTCGCTGACAACGCTGATCGCCGTGCTAATCCTGTATGTGATTGGCGGGCAGGGCATTCACGCGTTCGCCTACGCCTTGCTGGTGGGCGTAATCGTCGGTACCTACAGCTCGATTTTCGTCGCCTCCCCCATGCTGCTGTGGATGAGTGGTGCTGGAAAGAAGCCTACGGGAAAGAAACAAAAGGTCGCGGCATAGGTCGCAAAATCGGTAAAAATCAGCACGAATGCGGGTCCTGCGAAACAACAGGGATCCGCGTTCTCTTCCTATTCATCAACGTCTCGCTGATCCGTCAATCTGCTCCGGATCACTCGTCGACCCAGCCATTCCGATGAAATTGGCTCCTGCTCGCTCGGCCGTCAAGTCGATGCTGAATTTGGCGAATTATGGACCGCCCCGAGTTTTGAGATCATGGAGGATAGTGACGCATCTCGATTGAAAGGCCTCTGAATGCCCAATCTGCTTCGCTCTCCCGTCGTACTGATCAGTATCGTTATCTTGGCTGTCTGGTCAGTGGACTCCCGAAACAACCGAACATCCCCATCCATCGAACAACAACGTGATCAGCTGGTCTTGCGCGTGGAACAAACGTCCTCAGCACAGGACTCAACGAAACGACGTGCGACTCTCCGAGCAAATCACACCAAGGTGCCGCCGAGAAAAACCGAACGGTCACAACCTCGCGCCCGCTCCACGACCCAAGCTCGGATCGTTGGGTTGAGTCCGGCAACAACCGAAACAGCCATGACGTTTGGCAACCCGTCGACGAACACGACTTCCTTCACCGCCTGGCCCGATACCAAGCCAACTCAAGTCGCGAGCCAATCTGTTTCACA
This sequence comes from Pirellulaceae bacterium, assembly GCA_029243025.1. NCBI lineage: Bacteria > Pseudomonadati > Planctomycetota > Planctomycetia > Pirellulales > Pirellulaceae > Pirellulaceae bacterium. The sequence goes on from JAQWSU010000032.1 coordinate 62,302, forward strand.
AGTAACCCGCACAAGACGAGATGATTCGGCATTGAAATACCGGAATCATCGCATCACCGACGGAGATAACCTGCAACGACTTGCCAACCGTTATCTTGGCGACGAATCGCGATACCCCGAAATCTACGCAATCAACGAAGATACCTTGTCTGACCCCGAACTATTGCCGATCGGCATGGAACTCAAGATCCCACCACGGTGAACCAAACGGAGTTTAAAGATCCGCCCGATCGCCCCAATCGGAATGGGCTCAGGGTACACTTCGATCGCGCCATGGATATTGATCGGCACGATCCACCAAGCGAACCTTAACAAACTCCGAAATCAAATCGGCCACCCGAAGAGATCGACTCGCCAACAGCTTGCTTCCCTGGAGACTCGTGTTGAGGTCAAATAGATACAAATCCTTGACCCGCGCAGCCTCTTCTGGATCCGCAGGCAAGGAACGATGCGAACGTTTTAATGAATTGTAGATTCGCTTTCCTGCGGCGGCCGTTCGGCCTGCCTGACGACCGTAGATGATCATCGCCGAAAGATTGCCTCGTACATCTTCATTCTCAAAAGCTCGGTTAATGGGCACCCCCCGATGGGCCTGAGGAGGAGAAACTAACACAAAAGCTTTGACGTCCTGCCCCTGTTTCAAGGTAGGTAAGGGAGGCACACTCCAGTCGTAATTGACCCAATTGATACCTACAACGGCGCCCATGTCAAAACCGATCACGCAGAGAAGTTCGATGTTCAGCTCGCCTTCGTTATTTTTTTTGATGAGAAATTTTTTCACCGCCTCGACGTCTAGCTGCATCTCGCGGAAATCCTGCGGCCTCAGCTGATCACGTTCAATCACTTTGTCCTGCCCGTTCGGTAGGCGGCGAATCGTGCTGGAACCGTGGCCCCGCAAATCAGGCACCATGACGGCATGTCCATCCTTTTGCAGACGAAGCGCCAGTTCTTGACAATCCCGGCTGCTCCCCTCGCCGCGCGGACCTTCCCAGCCATGCACGAGAATGACGGGAACGGTCTTTTTTCCTTGATTTCCAGGGTAATAAACACAGTGCAACGACACGAAATCCTTAGTTGTCAACGTTACATTTTCGGGCGGCGCGATCTTCGGTTTCTTCGACTTTTGCTTTTGAGCCATCACCGGGAGCGTCACAAGAAAGACCAACAAGAGGCCGGCGATCCACAATCGCCTAAACTGTTTGAAGAGAGAGATAGGCATCTTTTCCAAGCCTCCGATTACAGGTCGAGAAGACTGTCCCGACTGGGTTTTCGCTCGACAATGCCGAATTTTCGCTGAGTGGTGGTCTGACCAGCCTTTATCGTATCATCCCTCTCCTTCCGAGGGCAAACGTCGAATCCCCCGCGAGAGTAGGAGTAAAAGGAATTAACATGTGAGTACAAAGAGCCTTTTCCTGCGTTAGTGAGGATGAAAGAGAAAAGTTGTTTGATTGCGCCGAAACTTCGCGCTTGCCCGTTCCGACGGACTAACTCAAAATAGGCATTGGGCCGTAGCGGAAGATGGCTGACGTCCCAGAGTACCAAGCGAGCACGAATTCGCTGCACACTCTTCGCGAAGGATCGGCGATGAAGAGGACTAGTTTCGCTATCCAGTAGGGCTAGGATCGAGAATTGGGAATTTTTAATCGTAATCGAGCCGATGAAGAGCAACCTCGTTTGGATGGACGAGGCAGGCAGGTGGATTCCTCAGCCTGGGTCGTCAGTTTCCTGGTGCACCTGTCCTTCCTGATCTTGATCAGCCTGATCTCGACTCAAGCAGTCAAGCACTTACCGGATCTGGTTCTAACCGCTCCACCCGCGAGTGATCCTCAAATTGACGAGCTCACTCAAACGGAGTTCCATTTCGATCCCGAACCGCTCGATGTGATTGGCAGCAGTGCGATGGGGGGGCCCGTTGACGACGTGTCCGGCGAGCTAAAGACTCCTGACGTCCCGTTACTTGCCGGCCTTGAGATGGATCAACAAGAAATCGGCACTGTCGAATTGCGGCAAGTAATTCACGCGGCGACGGGCCCTGAATTCAATCTCAACCACTCGATCAAAGGCGCAGCCGGCGTTGGCATGACAGGGGCTGATGGTGCGATCGACCGAATCACCCATGAAATTCTGATGTCACTGGAAGAGCGCAAGACGTTAGTTGTTTGGTTTTTTGACCAATCGGGTAGTCTGTCGAGCCAGCGAGAAGAAGTCCATCGACGTTTCAACCGTGTGTATGAAGAACTGGGAACCATTGAAGCCAGCGGCAATGAAGCCTTCGCTCGTCATGATGCGAAGCCTCTTTTAACATCCGTGGTGGCCTTCGGCGAACAGATTGATTTTCCGTTCAAGAAGCCGACGGATGATCTTGATGAAATCCGAAACGCGGTCTCGGACATCAAACAAGACAACTCGGGCATGGAACGCGTTTTCACCGCCATCCAAACGGCCGTTGGCCGCTTTAAAAAGTACCGAGAGCGAGACCCCGAGACACGAGATCCGCGTCGCAACGTAATGTTCGTTGTCTTTTCGGACGAAGCCGGAGACGATCAAACCGAGTTGGATAAGACCGTGAATCAGTGTCGTCGCTTGGCGATCCCGGTCTACGTCGTTGGCGTACCAGCACCATTTGGGAGGAGGGAAACCCTGATGAAGTGGGTTGATCCGGACCCGAAATTTGATCAATCGCCACAATGGGGCCGAGTTGATCAGGGGCCTGAGTCATTGCTACCCGAGCGAGTCAAAATTCACTTTGCCAGTCAGCGCGAAGATCAAGTGCCAATCGATTCCGGCTTTGGACCGTTTGCTCTCACTCGCTTGTGCTACGAAACGGGTGGCATCTACTTTACCGTCCACCCAAATCGAAACGCGACCAAAAACGTAAGCCGCGGCCAGACATCGGCCTACTCCGCCCACATCAAACGATTTTTTGACGATCAGACGATGCGTCGTTATCGCCCCGAATACGTCTCTGCCAAGGAATACAGACGTCGTGTACGACAAAATGGCGCCCGAGCGGCGTTGCTCGAGGCCGCTGAACGTTCCTGGCTGACACCGATGGAAGAACCTCGTGTCAGATTTCTGGTCCGTAGCGAAGCGGCTTTTGCTGGCGAACTTACCGAAGCACAAAAAGGCGCGGCGAAATTAGAGCCAACGGTCCAGGCAATCTACGAAACGCTGAAGCGAGGCGAATCGGCGCGTGAAGACGAAACCGTGCCACGTTGGCAAGCGGGCTACGATCTGGCGATGGGACGAGTGCTGGCCACCAAGGTGCGCACCGAAACTTACAACGCAATGTTGGCCAAGGCGAAGCGCGGACTCAAGTTTACTGATGCAAAAAACAACACCTGGCGATTGGTTCCCGCTGAAGAGATCACCGTTGGTAGCCAACTCAAAAAGCAAGCCGATAAGGCACACGAATACTTAACACGAGTCACCCAAGAACACGCGGGGACTCCCTGGTCAGCACTCGCTCAACGCGAACTGGACTTGCCGATGAGCTGGTCTTGGCAGGATAGCCACACACCTGTCAATCCACCTAGAAATGCGGTCGCCGGAAACAACAACAATCAACCTCGACCGGCAACCGATGAAAAACGTCGGATGCTCAAACGGCCTGCACCCCGCCGACCGCTTCCCAAACTCTAAGAGACGCTTCGGGCCATGATTCGCTTGGGTCTCGTCAAGCGAATTGTTCAATAGCCTGTTTTTCAGCGAATTACGATCGAATCAGTGATACATCTGCCGCATAATCCTCGGCGACGTCAAATGGATAGAAGTTTCGTGCCACTCGTTTAGCAACCAGAGTCACGAACTGTTTACTGAACTCGGCTTCAGATATGTCGGTGGTGTGATAGCCGGAATTACTTGGGAATTGAATCTGCGGCGGTGTTGCGGTGAAGACCTTCTTACCACCTTGATTCATGTCGTAGACCACCACCTTTAAATTCGCTCGACCCTTGTAGAGCGTCTTGCCATCGTGAAGACTAAAACTGTCCAAATCAACGGCGACCACCATATCCGCGGTCACACCGCGCCCAACTTCGGTGTAATCGAGATGATCCCAATCATTGCGGTCAATCCAATTGGCGATCTCTTGGGGTGACACCAACTTAATCTCTTCCACATTCTTTCGAATCAGAACTCCCACTCGTTTGGCCAGGTTCATCGAGGCCTCGGTGGGTCCAAACATTTCCGAATTCGAGACACAGACCACAGCCACCCGCTTGCCTTCGAGACCCGTGTAGGCAGCTGGAGCAAGGTTGCCGTTGGCAGCATTCATCAAGTTTGCCAACAGACCAACGCATCCCGCAGAAGATACCAGCAGTACGGCCGATACCAAGGAAACTGCAATTGTGTAAAAACGGTTTTGCCAAATATTTGACATGGAATCCTCCGATTGAACCGCCTGCAAAATCAAGGTGAGACCGTTTGACCCCATCAAACCTGCTTCAGCGGCTTACTAGTTACGGCGAAAAATAGCGGCGAGCCTCCGAAGAGGCAAGAGATCTTTTCGCTGGATGGCTTAAACGAGCCCGCAACATGTCCTGAAAGCCAGCTAGCACAAGCATCACGCAAAGCGATCGTAAGATCCACGAGGACGGATCGCCTCGAACTTGTTTGCAGCCGAGAGGTGCCCCAACCGTCGTGCAAGCTTGCCTTTCCCCTCGGCCCTCGCCTACTGAGGATGACGCTTAAATCGACGATCGCCCCATTTCTGATCAACCATTTAGCCGCATCGCCCGCCTAAGCGAACACAAGTCGAATGAAGGTGCCCCCGCTTCCGAGCCTCCATGGATGGCGGTATGATTTTGGGAGTTCGCTTCCTTCTTTCTGTCGCCCCAGTCCTGCCGGCGGGAATTGGAGTGAGCCCACACACCGACCAAATCACACCTTTACAGGCCAATGCTATTTCGGAGACACATCGTACTATGGGTTACCTATCGCAAGACAAACTGGTGATTCTCGGCGCCGCCGGGGCAATCGGCTCCAACATGATGCAGTCGGCACTCACGATGGGTTTGACACCAAACGTATGTGGATTTGATCCGTTTGCGGCGGGCATGGAAGGTGCAGCCGAAGAGATGTACCACTGTGCATTTCCGGGTGCGAATGTGACCTGGACAAGTGACATCAAGGAAGCCCTGACGGGAGCCGATTACATCGTCTCATCGGGCGGTGCTCCCCGAAAAGACGGGATGACTCGGGAAGACTTGCTCAAAGGTAACGCCGAAATCGCAGCTCAATTGGGCAAAGACATCAAACAGTACTGCCCCAACGTAAAGCTCGTCGTCGTGATCTTCAACCCTGCAGACATCACCGGTTTGACCACTCTGGTCCATTCTGGCCTGAGCCCCTCTCGTGTCGCCACCTTAGCCGCTCTCGACAGCACGCGACTGCAAACCGCGTTGAGCCAACATTTCAAAATTCCGCAAAATAACGTAACAGGTTGTCGAACCTACGGGGGCCATGGCGAGCAGATGGCAGTCTTTGCCAGCACAGCGAAAATCGATGGCAAACCACTTGTCGATTTAATTGGCACGGATGCTTTAACCCATGATGCTTGGTCTGAAATCAAACAGCGAGTCTGCCAAGGTGGAAAACGGATCATCCAATTACGAGGTCGCAGTTCGTTCCAAAGTCCTTCGCACCAATCGCTTTTGATGATTCGTTGTGCGATGTCGGACGAGACCTATCCCTGGCCTGTCGGTGTTTACGTCAATCTTGATAATTTGTCACAAATCATGATGGCCATGGAAACCAATGTCGACTCGCAAGGCGTCACCTTCCAAATGCCAGTTGGCACGGACGACGAAATCGCGGAACTCAAGGCATCCTATGGTCACCTGGCTAAGTTGCGAGACGAAGTCATTGAGATGGGAATCTTACCGCCACTCAGCGATTGGAATCAAGCAAACCCCAACCTCTGATCGCGTCGTCTAAACCGCGTCGTCATCAAATCCGTCGTCAAATCGGTCGGGCAACCGATCGGGCCGACGGTGGCGCCAATTGACAAATGCCCGATCGGAGCGGGCATAGTACCAACCGCTGGCACCGATCACGACCATGGAAAAGAGAAAGCCGATTACGAGGGCAACTTCAGGCCAGGCGGTGCGTTGGTAAGTCGGACGAACCGGTTGGACCGTACGAGCGATAAACAGTGGACTGACTTGTCGTCGTTTCTGACCGGCCTTTGTCGCCGCTCGGCCGGCGGCAAAACGACTCTTGTACGACCACAACTTCAGATAGCTAGCGCAAACGGTAATCTCCTGTCGGATCTCACTTCCTTCGGGCATTCCTTCCGGAAGCTGCCGAACGCAGCAGGTCACGGGATAAGTCTGGTAGTAACGTGCCTCACCGTCGCTCGGATCGACGAGCTTCAGGGTGCGTGGCAGGGTTAGAAATAAATCGACCTCATAATAGTGATCGAGACCAAATCTCTCGCGGATATCAGGATCATCGACTTGCACTCGAAAAGCTCGGCGAGCGACTCCTTGTAGCAGGTAAAATTCTCCGGCCTCCTGCCGCGGATGCTGCAGGAGTTGGCCAATATCAAAACCAACCTGTGCAACTTGCCGCATCGCACTGGGATCGAGTCGCCCAACGGCCCACAGCATCTCGTAAAAACAATCCCGATCGGTATGGCCAATCGGCTTGGCCTGCGACAAATCAGCAAACAGGCTGACATCCATCCCGGCTTGTCCCAACAAAGCCTGTCCAGCAGAAACTCCAAGTTGAGCATCGGGCTCAAATGGATGCCAAGCGACATGATCGGTAACGAACACAAGTTGTTCAGAGCCCGTTTCGCCGAGGCCATTTTTCACGAACATCGCCTCACAGCTCATCGGTATTTCGACACTCCTCGCTGCGGGAAGTCGCCAGGCAGCGGGCACATTGCGGCAACAGACGAGCACGCTACGCTCCTCAGAAGATAAGCGGACCTCCAGTTGATAAAAACGGTCAAAGTCGAATCGGCGCGACGACTCACTCGGTAATTCAATCTCCTCTATCCCACAGACCCAGCCGCGTAGTCGAAAGAATTCACCTCGAGCAACAGCCGGATCATTCGCAATCGTTGCCCCTGTTTCAACCGGACGGCTCCAGCGAGAAAGATCAAGTCGGTCAAAGCGAGGCAGCAAAGATAGTAAACGAATCAACGGTTCATGTTCGTCCGAACTCAATTCGGTTCCGTCAACAAACTGTCGCAGCGTGCTCTTGTCCATCCCGAATAGCTGCAAGATCTCCGCGGGCCCTTGGGCAGATGACTGCGAAAAAAGCTCTGACGTCGTGAAGAAGACGGAAGAGGCGAGGAGCGACAACCAAACGATAACTAAGAAACGGCGACACAAAAACGAATTCATCGTTTGTCCTCGGCCTCATTTTCACTCAAAAAATCAAAGCTGACAGGAGCTTGGTCGACCGTTACCTTCTGGCGGTGTCGCTTTACCGTGAGAGGAGACAAACGCATCAGGATACGGGCGATCAGAATGGCGGCAAGCACCACCATGGCGACGGTCCAACCAAGGTCAGACCATTCCACATTTTCCGAAGAAATGTTGCTTGAAGCGGCAGGCAACCAATGAGCCCTTTTGGCCAATACGACCGGTGCCACCATCAACCCACCTTTCGCCGGATAGGACCAACGTTTGTAGACATATCCCGTCAGCCATACATCTTCTTCAAGTTCGATTCCTTCCGGAAACCCTGGGGGCATCTCTAAGGCGTAAACAACAATCGGGTCATTCGCCTCTCGATTTTCAAACATCCAGAGCTGCCAATGAGATTCAATCCCCAAATCATTTTCAACAGCCGGCACTCGGAATGCTCGTCGGACGATACCCTGCAGCCGAACCAGCTGCCCACGATACGAGTCGGTTTGCCGATAGATTTGCAGCCGACTGAGCTGCCGATCTCGTCCGATCGCATCCACCACTTCCAATGGAGTCTCTTGCAGTCGCTGGTAGAGATAGAACCAAGCTGGCGCCTCCTTTTGCCGGAAATAGGTGTCATCCTGAATGGTCGCGAGCCGCTGGGGGTCAACCGAAAGATCGGCCCGGTCCGCTTCAAATTGAGACTCATCTGGAACAGGGCTCTCCAATGGCGACAGAAAACGATCAGGGATCGGGTCAGAAGCGAGCGGGCGACCGGTTCCTGACAGCTCGGAGGACTCTCCAGCCCCAGAACTTCCCATTCCCCACAGCCAGCCCCAAGTGCGGGGTTGAGCCGCCTGTTGCATCATGACCAAGACCATCGCCAACATGAAAAACAAGGTCACAAGTCGATTTTGAGCCGACTTGGCGGCCGAATCAGCAGCCAATTTCACCTGGCGCCGTTGACCTCGATCTTGAAACATGAGGAATCCTCGTCACGACCTCGTGCCAAGGGCGTGTCAATGCGTTCTACTGGAGAGTGGAAGGTTGTGAAAACTTAACCTTTGACGTCGTGAGAGCCCATCGTGCTGATCAAATGACTTGTAGGAATTTAGAACTGCTAGATCCCAAATTCAATGTTGCTTGGGATTTGCTTAAATTGTCAAAACCAAATAAGTTGGAGTTAGGCAGCAGGGCTTCCTGCCAGCCAGCGCCGGAACCCGGCTGGCACCCCTGCCACGCTAAATTTCGTCGTGCTGAGTTCCTAAAGACTGAATTCTGCATCGGTTAATAAGGTGAAACATCAAGTAACTTCACCCATCGTAACATGTCTAGGCTCTGTTTAGGGAACCGGATGGCATCGATAAAATTTTGGCGAGCTACCATTGTTCGATACAGTGCAATGCTTCTGCTCATTGCAACACTTTTCTCATTGGGGACTCGCAACGCGGTTGGCGAGGAACCCGTGTCACAATTCCTCGCAGCCCTGCGAGAGCGCGGTTACTTTGATCTTGCTATCGCCTATTTGAATCGTGTCTCATCCTCGGATTCACTTCCCGCAGAAACGGTGGTCACCCTTCGCTACGAAAAGGGGATCACACTTATTTCAGCCGCACTGGCTCAACGGCAATTGGCGGGCAAGGAACGTTACCTTGACCAAGCACAAGCGGAGTTTGAAGCTTTTACCAAAGAGGCACCGCAACACGCTCTATCACTGGCTGCCAGCGGCAAATTGGGCGACATCTTAGTGGAACGTGCCCGGATCCGGTTGACGCAGGCGGATCGACCATCGGCCGGACCAGAACAACAGGCGGAGCTTCGCAAAGGAGCCCGCAATCTGTTTACTCGAGCTAACACGCTTTTTGTCAGCAACAAGAAAAAGATTCGTAAACGGCTGGAAGGATTTCCTAAGGCCTTAGATCCTGAAAAAGACGAAGCCGAAGTCAAACTACGCGATCAACTTCGCAGCGATTATGTCCAGGCTCAATTTATTTCAGCCATGGTGCTGTTTGAAAAAGCCCAAACTTATCCCAAGGATAGCAAACAGCGCAAAAACGGATTGAAAGCGGCCGAAGATGCCTTTGGAGTCGTCGCCACCAAATATCGGCGACGTTTGGCCGGCCTGTCCGCGGTGCTTTTTCAGGCTCGCTGTCGCGATCAAGCCTCAGCTCCTAAGGAGGCCCTGACCTATTACAAAGACTTGCTAGACCTGCCGGCTGATGAAACCGCATTGCGAGCGTTGAAGACAAAAGCTCTGGCAGGGGCCATGGCATGTTGGCTCCATGCCGACATCAACCAGCCCCAAGAGGCCATTAAGCGGAGCCAACCTTGGCTGGCGAAAGAGCGACCAAATGAACGTCAGGCCTCGGATTGGTTACGTGTCAAGCTACTCTTGGCCGAAGCCTACATCGCCGAAGCGCAGGATAAGAAGGGGCGTTCGAAGGCCGATCTGCTCTCAGACGCACGTCGACTTGCTATCGAAGTGGCAAAGCAAAAAGGGGTGACGCAATCGCAAGCCCATGAACTGCTGGCTCAACTGGGAGCTCCGACCAAAAACAAAACCGTTGTCGAATCAGAGTTCACCAACTTCGATGCGGCCTTTGAAGCCGCTAAAAAAGCACTCAACGAGCGACAACTGGCTGTGGGCACCATCACCCTACTGCAGCGTCGCTTGCCACAGATTAAAGAGCCGGAGAACCGCCAGGAAGTTGAAGAGCGGTTAGCAGAAGCCAAGCAGCAACTGACCGAAGGTGAGGGTCGCTCCCTCACCCTATTCAAACAGGCTTATCAATTGGCAGATGCGGAAGTTCCGGTGGAAGACCTGAACACCGTGCGTTACTACCTCTGCACTCTCCACTACTACCAAGGAAACTATTATTCCGCGGCCGTGCTGGGGGACTTCCTTGCTCGCCGCTTTCCAGCTTCCGCCGAAGGGCGTCGAGCGGCATCCGTCGCTTTGGCCTCGTTGGTGAAACTTTACGGAGACGGCAGCGATCCGGTTGCCCGCCAACTGTCCGATCGAATCGTTGATTGTGCCAATTTCATCGCAACACGCTGGAGCGGTCAGCCGGAGGCATTCGATGCACTCAGTACGCTAGTCACTCTGGCCGTTCAATCAGGTGATCTGGAACAAGCTGAAAAATATCTGCAAAAAATATCATCAGACTCGCCGAAGCGAGGCGCTGCCGAAATGGCAATCGGTCAGGCGTTGTGGAATCAATCACTCCAAGACACCAGTTTTGATGGCGGACTTCGAGACAAAGCGATCGAATTATTAACCCAAGGACTGAAGCATACGGCCAATGACTCGACATCCGTATCGCGGGTCGCAGCCGCACTGTCGCTTGCCCAGTATCACTTAGACCAAGGAAACACAACTGCCTCACTCGAGTTACTCGAGAATCGCTCCTTCGGCCCAAAAACGTTAGCCGATCAAAAAAATCCAGCCATCACGTCGTCGCCTGCGTTAGTCGAGCGGGCTTACGTGTTGGATATTCTGGCTCACATTGCCTCCCTAGCGAATGCAGAGCAAGCCGACGATGGCGTGAAGAAGGCGTTGGCGGCCCTGGACTCTCTCAAAGAAACGCTTGGCGACGATCCGGCTGGACAACAAAGGCTGTCGAGAATCTATGTGACGTTGGCGAAAAATCTTCAAAATCAAATCAGCAAGGCAGATGCCACATCACGTCGCAGTTTGTCCGTAGCATTTCAACAATTTCTCGATCAAGCAGCCGCCACAACAAGAGAAGTCCCGATCCTCAACTGGATCGCAGACTCCTACTTGACCTTAGGGCGGGAAATGATCGGTGCCGGCGGTCAGGTCTCCGACGAGTCGAAAAGTTTTTTCAGCAAGGCCGCTGACATCTACACATCGATCTTAAGCCAAGCGGACGCGGGAAAGATTCAACTGTCGGCCCAACGTCGCTTACAAACGCAAAATCGATTAGCAGTCGCTTATCGTGAAATGGGAGACTTCCGAAATGCGATGGAGATCCTAACCAAGATTCTTGAAAAACAAGAAACGCAAGTCTATGTGCAGTTTGAGGCGGCCCGCACACTGCAAGAATGGGGCGATAAGGGAAATCCTGAAGCCTATCTGAAAGCCATTCGTGGCGACCAACCCAAAGCAGATAAAAATCAAAACCTGATCTGGGGCTATGGTCGGATTGCGAAACTCGTGGCCTCAAGCCAAAAACTCAACAAGTTATTTCATGACTGCCGATACCACCTAGCCGAATCCCGCTATCAGTATGCTCTGCAACAAAAAAAGGCAAAACGTGACACCACCTTGGCGCAAGCCAAGAACGACATCAATGCAACCGCGAGATTCTATCAAGAACTCGGCGGAGCGGCTCAAAAAGCAAAATATGACCAATTGCTGAAACGTATCCAGAAGGCTCTTGGCGATCCGCCAACCGGCTTAAAAACTTCGTAGCTACGATCAACCACCTTACTTTTCTCGGCGCCCCCCTTCATTATGTCGTATCGAACTCAATTACGCATTGTCAGTGGAATACTGCTTGGCCTGATGCTCGTATCCACACTCTCAGCACAAGATACGGTGACGCTAAATCGTCGAACTCGGCGCGGCTCCAAGGTGCTAGGCAACATTAAAACAGCCAACCGAAATGAGGTAATTGTTGAAACATCGGGCAGTGAACGTACTATTCCGGTCAACGAAATTGACCGCATTGGATTGGCCGGCGAGCCGGCGCCTTTGCGACAAGGCCGCGCGTCAATTCACTCCGGGCAATATGAACAGGCATTAAAAAGCCTAGATGACGTGCGGATACCGAGCGGGGCAAGTGACATTCTCAAACAGGAAGCAGCTTTTTATCGAGCCAGCGCCATGGCAAATCTTGCACTCCGCGGCACGGGGAGTCCCAATAATGCCATCTCCCTGTTATTGGCGTTCGTAAAAAACAAAACCACGCGGAACAGTTACCACTTTTACGAAACAGTCGAATTGTTAGGTGATCTGGCGCTGATGATAGGCAGCTATGACAAAGCCAACCTGTACTACAAACAACTCGCCAAAGCACCGTGGCCAGAATACAAGCTCAAAAGCGCCGTTCTCGAAGGAGCTGCATTGCGCGCTGAAGGTAAATTCAACGATGCCGTCACCAAGTTCGACCAAGCCTTGTCGGCGCAAATCGATGATCCCGAGTCGATGCGTCAACAGACCTTTGCACAGATAGGAAAAGCAGCTTCCATCGCGGAACTGGGAAAAACAGACGAAGCGATTCAGACGCTGGAAGATGTGGTTGCCAAAAACGACGCAGCGGATGCACAGCTCTTCGCCCAAGCCTACCTGGCTCAGGGTGCAGCCTATCGCAAGGCAAATCGTCCCTTGGATGCGGTGCTCGCCTACCTCCATGTCGACTTGATGTTCTTCAATCAACGGGATGCTCATGCCGAAGCGTTGTTTTACCTCAGTGAACTTTGGCCAAAGGTCAACAGCCCCGATCGGGGAGTTCAGGCTCGAAGTTTGCTAAAGTCTCGCTATGGCTCCACCGGATGGGCAAAACGCAGCTAACCGAATTCGATCAGAATCCAGACACATCGGCGACTTGGGCGAGCCATGAAACCTGGGAAACGCGCAGAGCCCCGTTAATGCAGAAGCGTAAGTTGCCCTGAGGTCGGCTTACTCACGCCTTTCCAGACGATTACAATGGAAAGATTACAGACAACTAGACCTGTCATATGAGAAACACCCAACGGAACCGAAAGACTCAAAGCTCAAGAGATCGTCCCTCGGAGTATTTGAGGTCTCCGGCTTTCCATTGCGTCGCGTGTATTGGAGCGAACCAAACGAACCGCTTGATGGACAGACTAAACCGTCTTCGGTCAAAGATTCTTCACTTCAATCCACTGCCTCGTTCGCTAATTACCACAATTTCCGGAGGTCAAGATGAGACTTCGTAAGATGTTAAATCATCGCCCTACACGTCATGGACTCATGCTATTTCTGTTCGCGGCTTGCTTTCTCTGGACAATTCAGGCGGGCGTAACAACCAACTCCCTTCATTCTTCCGCTTGGGGACAAGAAGAGGCCGCTGCCGTTGAGGACGCAGGTTCGGAAACAACAGGACCTCCTCCGAGCTATCTTGGCTGGGCTTTGTCCGCACTGGGCTGGGGTTACTCTCTGATCTTCCTACTCCTGTCCACGACACTCGTAGCTCTGATCGTCATGAATTTACTGACCGCACGACGGGACAGTGTGTGTCCGCTGGACCTTGTTGAATCGTTTGAAGCGAATCTAAACGAACAAAAATATCAGGAAGCCTATGAACTAGCGAAGAACGATGAATCGTTTCTCGGCCAGGTACTCTCGGCCGGGCTCGCTAAATTGTCCTCGGGATACAATCAAGCGATCGAGGCAATGCAGGAAGTTGGCGAAGAAGAAAACATGAAGCTAGAACATCGTCTGAGCTACATGTCGCTCATCGGGACGATTAGCCCGATGATTGGTTTGTTTGGAACAGTGCACGGTATGATCAGCTCATTCCAGGTGATCGCCAATACTTCAACAACACCGAAACCAGCCGAACTGGCACAGGGTATTTCAACCGCTCTGTTCACTACCCTGATCGGACTCCTGATCGCCATCCCTGCCATTGCGGCTTACAACTTGTTACGAAATCGTGTTTCTCGCCTCGTCCTCGAGGTCGGCATTCTCAGCGACAATTTAATGAGTCGGTTTGCTTCGGCTGATGAAAACAAGAAGTAACAGGCTGTTCGTCGGAGAATCAAAATGCGAGTAAAAAGTCACGGAGAAAATCGATCGGATGGTGATCTGACACCCATGATCGACATGACCTTCCAATTAATCGCCTTTTTCATGGTGTTGATCAATTTCACAGAGGCCGACCAAAACGAATTGATCCAACTTCCCACCAGTGAATTAGCCAAACCACCGGACACACCATTCGAGCATCCCATCTTTATTCAACTCACTGAAACTGGGGACGTAATCCTTGGTGGCGAAGAAGTCCCCCTTACGGGTCTCAAACCTTATATGATCCGAGAGGGTGAGTTTCTCAAACTCCAAAAACAGAACCCAAAAGATGCAACGGTAATCATCCGAGCCGACGCAAATGCACCGATGGGCAAGGTTCAGGAAGTCATCAAAACGTGCCAAGAATCCAAGTTTGAAATCTTTGCGCTAAGGGCCGAAGAAGAGATTCAGTGACAGTAAGATCGTTAGCGCACCGGCGGAGCTAAACCAGATGAAGTTTCGACATCCCATTGCTCGTGAACGCATTGAGTTGCAGATGACACCGATGATTGACATCGTGTTTCTCCTGCTAATTTTCTTCATCATGACCTTTAAGATTGTCGCGCAAGAAGGTGATTTCAACATCAAAATGCCCCTCGCGGCTCCGAACACCGGGGCAGTCGACGATTCTCTGCTGCCGCCCCTGAAACTGCGTTTGCTTGCCAACCCCGAGGGCCTACTGGTCGCGGACGGAATCCAACTAAATGACCGCGTTTTTGCCGACTTCGATGGATTACATGCCCATATCCGCAGCCTGATCGGAGATGACGCAGGCGCCGGCAGTGTGGGCGACGCGGAAATCGAAATCGATGCTGATTACCAGCTTCGCTACAATTACGTGATCGATGCAGTCACGGCCGTTTCAGGTTACATCGACCAAGATGATAACGTTGTGAAACTGATTGAAAAAATCAAATTCACACCTCCCAAGGAGCCGCCCGCCTCCTAACTCGATATTTTTTTGAAACTCCGCAAGAAATTTCTGAGTATCTTCAAGACCGGCCTCGTTGTTAAGAAGTTCCATCCTCGATAGTGTTGCGCGCACCCTCTGCTTGCTGGTTCAGCCAGTTTATCCGAGTAGCGTCAACGGGCCTGAGGGAATAAACTAAGAAGCATCGAATTCCTTCCCGGGCCTTCGAACAGAATATCCCCTGGCCCATTGTCGACATCGCCCCTGATTTGAACCGAGCACGGTCTGCTCGCCCAAAGCTGATGCGTATACTCATTCGATTACTTTTGACCGTTGCCGTGCTTGGAGGTATCGCTGCCGCCGCCTACAAGCCGGTCACCGACTATTTGAAGAAGCGCAGTCAGCCTGATTTCAAGTTGGTGGAAATCGGTAACGGTACGATTCGATTATCTATTAATGCCACGGGCGAGATCAAACCGAAACTCGCGGTCCAGATTGGATCAGTCGTCTCAGGACCGATCATCGAAATCAACGCCGACTTCAATCAGGCCATTAAAAAAGATTTTGTGATGGCCCGAATTGATCCAGAGCCATTCGAGGCTCAGGTCGCTAGAGATCAGGCTGGTCTAAATTCACAGATCGCAATCAAAGAATCAAGACAAGCTGATGTACGACGAGTCAAAGCCTTGTTGGGCCAAGCAATCGCTGACGAAAAACGAGCGATGCTGCTGTTCGAAGAGGATGAGGACTTTATTTCCGATACGGAACTGGATGGGCTCCGTTTCAGTCGAGAATCACTGGAAGCCCAATTGGACTTAGCCAAAGCAGTCTTGAAGCAGGCAGATGCTGGAATCGAACAGGGCCGATCACTCTTGCAACTTTCGCAAGCAAACCTGGAATATACATTCATCAAGGCGCCCTACGACGGTATTGTGATCGATCGAAAAATCGATCCTGGCCAGACTCTTGCAGCCTCCTTCCAGACCCCGGAGATGTTCGTATTGGGGATCGAGATGAAAGAGGAGATGCATATCTACGCGGCGGTCGATGAAGCCGATATTGGCTTGATCAAGCAAGCCAAGATATCCGCAGAACCGGTCCGCTTTCGGGTGGATGCTTACCGTGACGAATTGTTCGACGGAAAGATCGCCGAAATTCGAATGAGTTCCACCGAAACCCAAGGGGTGATCACCTATCCCGTGATCGTCACAGCACCGAATCGCGAATTGAAATTATTGCCCGGAATGACTGCGAATCTCACCTTTCAGGTCGAAGAGAGAAAAGCGGTCGTACGTATTCCTTGGTCAGCATTACGGTTCTTCCCCAAACCAGACTTAGTACGGGAGGAAGATCAAAATCTGCTAACAGGTTCGGAAGAGGAAGACCAAGAGAGTGTCGTCGACGACTTAAGTGCCACGGATGTTATCGAAGCCGCTAAGAAACGCAAACGGCGACATGTTTGGATCGTGGACGGTGAAAAGCTGAAAGCCGTTGCGGTCACGTTGGGCATTAGCGATTACAAATATGCCGAACTTCTGGAGGGCGACCTTCCGATTGGAACGGAACTCGTAACAGGCATCCACACCAAGAAGCGAAGCCGTTAGGCTCGTATCTTCTCAGACAGTATTGCAACATTATGGGTATGTTTTCCACAACGCGAATCGCCCTGAGAGCGTTGGGCAAAAACAAAATGCGCGCTGGCCTCACCATTTTGGGCGTCGTGATTGGCATCGCAGCAGTCACCACCATGGTTTCAATCGGTCAAAGCGCCAGTTCGCTCGTTCAGGGACAGTTCGAGACTCTTGGCACGAACGTCATCGTCGTTTTTCCGGAATTTGAGCGACGATCCGGTGTGCGACAAGGCCGCTCCATTTCACTGACAGCTGACGACGCGAAGGCAATTTCGGAAGAATGCAGCAACATCGCTGCCGCTTCCCCCGTCGTCGGCACAGCTGGGCAAGTCATCTACGGCAACACGAATTGGCAGCCACGAGAAATGGTGGGGGTCGGACCGCAATACTTGACCGTCCGAAATTGGCAACTGCAGTACGGTGGATTCTTTACGCAACGAGACATCTCTGCCGCCGCCAAAACTTGCGTCATTGGCCAAACCCTGGTTGCTCGTTTGTTTCAAACCGTCAATCCGATTGGGGAGACAATTCGGATTCGCAACATCCCCTTTCGGATTATCGGCGTGCTGGAAGCAAAAGGCGCTAACATCGTTGGGGAGGATCAAGATAATGTGATCTTGATGCCGTACACCACGGTAAGAAAACGAATCCAGGGTTCCAGTTTCCAGGATGTAAACTGGATCATCACCTCGGCAAAATCAGCACAAGTGATGCTGGAAGCAACCTCTGAGATCGAGCAACTTCTGATGGATCGTCATCGAATTGCTCCTGAAGAAAAACCGGATTTCGGCGTGCAAAACACCACCGAAATCGCCAACATTCTCGGGACAGTCACGAGCACTCTGACCCTTTTACTCTCATCAATCGCGGGAATCTCGCTGTTGGTTGGAGGCGTCGGCATCATGAATATCATGTTGGTATCGGTCACGGAACGCACGCGAGAAATCGGTATTCGCATGGCAGTGGGCGCACGTTCTCGTGATATTTTGCGACAGTTCTTGGTCGAGTCGGTGATCCTGTCGTCTATCGGCGGAGTGATCGGTCTGCTCTTGGGCGTTTCAGCTTCCGCCGGCGTGACCATTTTGATCAATAAATGGTCGGAGGGCAGCGACTGGCCAATCGTGATTTCAATTCCCGCAGCCCTCACCGCCATTGTCTTTGCCGCATTTGTTGGGATCTTCTTCGGATACTATCCTGCCCGTCGCGCGAGTCGCCTAGATCCAATAGACGCATTGCGATACGAATAGGGTCCTGCTTAGTCGTCGCTATTCGTATCAGGAAAATCCAACGTTGGCGGTAAGCGTTCGATCTCGGGCGCAGGTGGCTGCGGAGGCGGCGATTTGAGACGCTCTGCCTCGCGCTCTTTTAAACGCTGACGAAAACGTTGACGCATATCTCGTACACGTGCCGGAGTTTGCAGGTCAAACGACTCCTCCGACGGCCTATCCCCAGCCAAATAACGATCTCTATTCGGCCCTGGTTTCATATCTTGGGGATAATAACGGTCTGGGCCAAGGATGCCTAAAGGGCCGAGCGAACGGTAGCGCTCTTCATAAAAATAGATGCCGTGCGCTTCCAAAATGGTACCGGAAAGCCTCTCCAAAGTCGCCAAGTCGGTATTGTACTGAGTTGCTGCTTGGGCTTCGTTGCTGACCGCGTTCCCCCAATCCGAAATCGCCAATAACAAATTCACGAAGAGTTCGCCCCGTAAAGCGTAAGCTGCCTCTTGCTGTCGAAGATTCTCAGTCGCCGCTTGCCGAGTTCGAACGAAAGCTTCGTACTGCTGGTATTGAGATTCGAGATCTCGAAGATTCGCCGCAAGTTCCTGCAACACTTCCAACAAGGCTTGATCGAGATTGGCTCGATCCCGAGCAATCAGTAATTGCCGTTCACGCAGGTTGGCTCTGCCCTGTCGCAGACCGAGCGGAACGGAAAAATCCACCCCCAGACGCCAGTCCGTCGCTTGATTGAAATCGGATCCGACAAATTCGCCAGTGGTCACGAGTTCGCCCTCAAGACCGTTCCACCGGTAGATCGCAGACGCATCAAGTCGCGGCATCGCCAAATTACGAGCTTGGAGTAGTTGCTGATAGTCCGCCTCCAAGACTAACTTCAATTGAATAATATCGGGGCGACTTTCCTCTGCCAGATCGACAAGCGCCGGCCAATCAAAGTCAAACCTGCTTGTCGACGGCGGAGTAGTCGGTATGAATTCGTTAGGACTATTGGGAGGAAGTCCCAAAATCGAACGGAGGGCGGCTTCTCGATCAAGCACGGCTGCACGAGTTAAGATCAGTTGAGCCCTAAAGTTCTCATAGGCGAGCTTTGATTGCGACGCCTGTGCTTGATCCCCTCGGCCCACTCGCAGATTGGCATCCGCTTGCCGCAGAGCAAATTCAGACCGTGTCAGCTGTTGTTGGGAAGCCCACAAATTGGTCCGAGCGGCCACCAGTTGCCAGTAGGCACTAATCACGCCCCGCACGAGTTCCTGCAGCGCGTCTTTGAGACTAAAAAACGATCGATCGGTTTCAATGCGAGCTAACACTACCGGCACAAGATTGACATCGACTCCGGCACCCTGCAACAACGGTTGGAGAGCCCCCATCGACAACGTGGGACGCGACTGCGGGTTGAGAACTCCCGGTACAGGAGAGATGCGAGAACGATCCGTATCGATCCGTACGCTGGTCTCAGCCCCCGTTGACGATCGCTTGGTAATGCCTGCTGTCATGTCGTACAAATCATTCCGCGTCGCATCAAACAAAGCGCGTCCCGGATCGAGCGGGGCGAGCTCCGCAAATGGCCTCTCGTTGCGGAGAAAATCTTGTCGCGTATCAAAAGTTGGGTCGAATCGGCTTTGCGCCCGATCGACTGCCGTGTTGGCAATCGCCGGATCGAACACAGTCCGCCCACTGTTGGTCGCCACAACGCCAGCGAGCACGCGAATGACATCCGCGTTTTTCAATGCGATTCGTATCGCTTCATCGAGCGAAATCTGCTCGGGAGTCCGCTCAGGAGAATTTTCTCCGACAGTGGCTGGCTCCTCGCCAGGTGGCAGATAGGCCCTCGGCAATTTGACAGGGTCTCGGATCTCGAGATGCTGGGACTCCGGTAGGACCCCAATGATCGCCTTTTGCGCAACCCCCACGCGGCCAACCGAGTTGGCAAGCAAAAGGAGAAGGATCAGCAGCGAAAGACGGGGGCATCTGGACATCAGAGTTAGCTTCGACCAACCTGCAGATGGCGCACAATCTTTCGATCATTCACCTTGAGATTGCTCGGACCCTTCATCCGATCTAACTGATTGCGTAAAGCTTGCGGAATGGGATGAGTTACGGGAATCACTGACCACCAGACCATCGCGCAACATGATCGTCCGGTCCGCATTCCTGGCAACATCTTGGTCGTGCGTCACGAGAATGATAGTGATTTCATCGGCATTCAGCTTCCGAAACAGGTTAATAATGTCTCGACTTGTCCGTGTGTCCAGATTTCCAGTGGGCTCATCGGCCATGATGATGGAAGGCCGATTAACCAGAGCTCGAGCAATCGCCACGCGCTGCTGCTGCCCACCGGAAAGCTGACTCGGGTGGTGCCCCATGCGATCTGCCAATCCAACCAATTCCAGCAAATCTTTCGCGCGTTCACGCCTTTGACGCGGGCTGATTTGCTGGGAATACATCAGGGGCAATTCCACATTTTCAACTGCCGAGGTCCGATTCAAAAGGTTGAAATTCTGGAACACAAATCCAATGCGGTCATTGCGCAGTCGAGCTCGAGCATCCGCAGACATCGTCACGACTTCCTCACCGGCCAACTTATAGCTTCCATCCGTGGGACGATCGAGGCAGCCCAGCGTATTCATCAAGGTGGATTTCCCCGAACCGGATGGACCAATTAACGAGAGGTACTCCCCCGATTCAATATCCAGCGTCACGCCAGCCAGCGCGGACACCTGGACCTCACCAAGTTGATAAATCTTGCGAACGTCTGCTAGTTCAATCAAAGCCATTTCATTGCATTCAAATCAATTCCAGGAATCTGCACCCTGATTCTACCAACTCATCTTCCAACGGGTGACTTATTGCTCATAGGGCCTTGATTCGGTAGCAAGTCGATCAAGCATTTCCTGCAGCGATTCTTCAATATTGACCATGATCGGATCGACTTCCGCTTTACGGTCTCGTTGAGTGTCCACTTCGATCGCCTCGCCAACCTCGAGCACCGCATGTAAATCACTGTGAACGCGAACGGCATCCGTCAAATCCTCTTCATATCTTTCGACCGTTTCCAACAGCCGATCGACGGACGGCTGAGCCGTCAAGTAATCCGGTGGATAACTAGATATCTGCTGCGACAAGTAAATGTCAGACAATTGATTCCAGCGTCGAATGCGTTCATCTTCCGAAAGATCACCCTGCTTCAAATCCGGCAAGATCTTCATTCTCAACGCCTTGATTCGTGGAATCACCGGCCCCTCCTGCTCTGCATTGAACCACTCCATTTCCAGTGGGTGCAAAAGCCGATTAATCAATCCGTTCAATCGTTCGGTGAGCGTCCCGACTTGCGGAGAACCAAAATATTCCAGCTCCTTGAGCGTCAACAGCGCGAATCCAACGGATTGGATACGGTGAAATAAAGGGGCAGCAATTCGCGTGCGCCAAGAGAGTCGGTTTTCGATCTCGGCCAAAACAGGACCAAGTACCTGTTCCAGATCGCCTTTGAACAGGTATTTGATCGCAACAGGATGGATCACGACTTTACCATCAGGATCGATTTTTTTGCGTTTTTTAGCGCCGGATCGGGCAATGAATGCCACCCCATCGAGCAATGCGCTGAGCTTATCGTTAGTTCGTGTGACGGCACCTTCCGGAAAGATAATCAGTGGACGTTCTGCCTTCGCAAGTATTTCTACCGACGTGTTGATCGCCTGACGGTCCATCCCCTCACGATAAACACTAAATCCCCCCATCTTTTGGATCGCCCAGCCCGTAAACCGATCCTGATGAAACAAGTGGGCGCTGGCCATTCCATAAACAAGCGTATTGACGTCTCGAGCCAACCAGCCCATCGCAATCGGATCGGCGGGGCGGCAATGATTGGGGGTCAGCAAGATACCGTGCCCAGCGTTCAACGAAGCTCGCAGACGCTCCCCCTGTCGAATTTCGTACGACAAGATCCCCTGACTGCGACGAAGATAAATGTCAATAAGTCGAAAACGCTGAATGAAATTCGGCCATCCCGAGCCGCGGTGCGGCGGTATAAACTCGTAAGGTTTTTCGATGATAATATTTTGCATCGCAATTTTTCTTCGAACAAAACCGATTTCAAAATGAAGGGCTCGCGACTTGCGTACCCGAATACTCGCAACTAACCATCAAAGCCATGAGGGTGAGTCCGATGCCAGTTCCAAGCCGTTTCAACAATTGGCTCAATCACTGTGTATTCCGGTTGCCAACCGAGTAATTTCATGGCTCGTGTGGAATTAGCGACCAGTTCGGGTGGATCCCCTGGACGCCGCTCGGCGCGGACTTCTGGAATCGGATGGCCCGTCACGCGCCGACAGGCATCAATAATTTCTCGAACACTGTTGCCGCGTCCTGTACCAAGATTCAATTGAATTCCTGTTGACGGTTCGAGGCGTTCAAGGGCCTTCAAATGGGCTTGTGCGAGATCATCCACGTGAATGTAGTCGCGAATGCAGGTTCCGTCCGGGGTTGGATAATCCGCACCAAAAATCGAAATGTGCTCGCGTTGGCCCAGTGCAACCTGCAGCACGATCGGGATCAAATGCGATTCAGGGTCATGATCTTCACCAATCTTACCGCACGGGGAAGCGCCAGCAGCATTGAAATATCTTAGCGCCGCATAGCCAAATCCATAGGCATGGGCATAGTCGGCCAAAGCGTGCTCAATCACCAACTTGGTAAATCCATAGGGATTGATCGGTTGCTGTGTCTCGTCTTCGGTTATCGGAATCGCATCCGGCACCCCATAAGTCGCTGTGGTGCTGGAAAACACAATTTGAGTGACACCCACCGCGCGCATCGCTTCTAAAAGATTCAGGGTACAAACAACATTGTTTCGGTAGTAACGATCGGGATGTGCGACCGATTCGCCAACGAGTGCGAATGCGGCAAAATGAAAGACGGCTTCAATCTGGTGCTCTTTTAACGCTGACTCGATTTCGACCTGCTGATTCAAGTCGCCTTCAATCAGGCGACCGAGAGTAACGGCCTGGCGATGGCCCGCGAAGAGATTGTCAAAGACCCAGACTTGATGTCCCGACTGCTCCAACAGACGAGCGGTGTGCGAGCCAACATAACCGGCCCCACCCGTTACAAGTATTCTCATCGTTTTTCCTCAGATCCAGACAAATCGATACCTCCAATTCTCCAACACCCGTCACTAAACACTATGTGGGCCTCGGAATCAATACGAACCGCTGCGTCCGCAATTTGGAGCGTGCCTTGGGGTTTCAATCAGAAAAACAGATCAAGAACTGTCGCTAGGCAGCCGAAATTGTCAGATAAAGGTCGCTTCCGATTCCACCGATTCTAACCGAGCGATGCTGCATGCCTCCCCGAAAGCTAATCAAGCCATTGAAGCGTCGCGAAACGGCTGCTAGAGGGACACAATGGATCGATTCTTTCATTCATTATTTGCGGAACGAGTGCCATTTATCCGACAATACAGTCATGGCTTACGGCCGTGATCTGAAAGCGTTTGAAAGCTGGCGAAACGGCAAATCAGTCCGTCAATTAACGATCGATGATCTGTCCGATTACGCGGAATGGCTCCACCGGCGCGACCTGGCTCCCGCGAGCATTTCTCGTAATTTGGTCGCAATCAAGGTCTTCTTTCGCTACTTGCAATTGGAAGGAGTCCTGCAGGACAATGTGGCCGAATTGCTCGGGGCCCAAAAATTATGGCAGCGAGTACCTGAAGTCTTATCGCCGACTCAAGTCGATCGATTCTTAAGAGCCCCCCGCAAACTGGACAAATACTGGAGACGTGACCGAGCCATTCTGGAACTCCTGTACGCGACCGGCTGTCGGGCGTCTGAACTCTCTCATCTTACATTGGAAGATCTGCATCTTGATGAACGTTTTTGTCTCTGCCGAGGCAAGGGTGATAAACAGAGGCTGGTCCCGTTGGGCGAACGAGCCGTCGATGTGGTACGAGACTACTTAAACTCCGAACGACCTCAATTAACCGAAATGGCACCGCCTGCGAATTGGGTCATTGTGTCAAGACGAGGCCGACGATTGCGCCGTGAAGCCATTTGGGAAATCGTCAAAAAGTATGCCATGCGAGTGGGAGCGTCACCTAGCGTGAGCCCCCACACAATGAGGCACAGCTTTGCGACACATCTGCTGGCAGGCGGCGCCGACTTGCGTCAAGTTCAAGAGTTATTGGGCCACGCGAACATTACGACGACACAAATCTATACGCATGTTGATGCCTCGAGATTGAAACGAGTGCATCGTCAGTTCCACCCTCGTGCCTAAGCCACGAGATTTTTTAAGGGTTCTGCAATATCGATCCCTGATCGACGAACAACAATCGATAGAATGGGGTAAACCACGGTCGAGTGAGTGCAACAGGATAAGACAATGGGAGCAATTTGGGTCTATTACCTGTCAGTGGTTCTTTTGATCCTTGCCAATCTTTCAAGTTGGTGCCTGACCCTGCTCACGCTGCCTGGAAATTGGCTAATCGTTGGATTCACGGCTATTTTCGCTTGGCTATTCCCGGCAGACACAGGAAACGGCGTGAGCTGGACGACGGTTGGCATCCTGATTGCGCTCGCTGTCGTCGGCGAGATTATCGAAGCTGTGACTGGAGCGGCTGGAGCGGCCAAACAAGGAGGCAGTCGCCGCAGCGTGATCCTGTCGGTTGCTGGTGCGATCGTCGGCAGTCTTGGCGGCGCTATCATCGGTCTCCCCGTCCCGATCATCGGGTCAGCGATTGCCGCTGTTTTCGGTGGCTCAATTGGCGCTTTTGCTGGAGCACTCGCAGGTGAGTCCTGGAAGGGACGTTCCCTTGAACACGGTATCGCAATCGGACAAGCCGCTTTCATGGGAAGGATTTTGGGTACTGCCGGAAAATTAGCGGTCGGCGCCATGATGGTCGTCATCGCTTCCGTTGATGCTTTTGTCTAGAGCTTGCGGATCATTGCGATTCTTTCCGTCTGACCAACGCCACGGCGGCACAGGAACTGATCTCGACCAAAGTCCTTTGCCCTGATGCCGGGCATCATCTTCCGCCGTCGCAAAAATCCACTCGTCGTCGCTCCGCTTATCGTGCCACGCCAATCCCGCGTCGAGCAATTCCATATTCAAATAGCGAAGATGTGCTACCCAAACTTGGGCAATCTGCCGCCCATTTTCGTCGACACCAAAGACTTTTACGTAGATCTCGGCGCCAGCTGTTTTTTCGTTGCCAAATTCGACGGCTTCTGAACCAAATGGCTGACCGACTCGTGGACAGGCAACACCGAACAAACGCAACAGCTTGATCTCGCCTTCTTCATCGCGCACTCGAACGGTATCCCCCCGTTCAAATTCCACCACGCGGGCCGTGTAGACCTGCTCCGGTAAGATCTCTCGCAATGGCAATGACTCGGAATACAAATAGTCGACCCCACCAAGCTCAATTCGATCGGTGCCGATCGTGGCGATCGGCAATTCAGTCAATTCGCGGGGTGTTCCCAGATCTGTCGATAGGTCGGACAACAGCAGACGATCTCGCGTCGCATTCAATTTCCAATCACCGGCAATGCGATAATCGTCGGAAGGTTCGTCCAGCAATTGCACGCTCAGTTTTTCCGGCAAAGGCTTTCCTAAACTCTCCAGAACGAAAGTGCCTTCACTGAAACGCCAACGGTGCCCATGGTCTTCGGTCAGTAGAAACGATTCGACCAAAAGTTGCGGATTCAAATACAACTTCTCGCTGAAACGATTGTTGTCAGATGTTTTTGGCGCCTCCGGCGGTTGGCGGGCAATCTCTTCACAGCCCAAATAGAATACAAAACTCAACAATCCGATCGGAATGAGCGTCAGCGGCCAACCGTTTGAAAACAGCTGAGAAACTCGTCCAAACCATTGAGTTCGATTGAGGGGCTTAGGCGGGTCGAATTGGGCCATTACGTCGAAAACTCCACCAAGCGGTAAGGGGTAACCAACCCACGGCAACAATCAGCAGGTGAACCAGGACCACGATCGCGAGCGCGACGAGTCGACCCTCAGTAAAGCCATAAGAGTGCAAACCAACTCCCAGCTCATTTACTCCAAACCAAGACCAGGCGGTAACGATATTGCCCACAACGGAGAGAACGGCAAGTCCGCGTTCCTTGATCATCCCATCCCAACGGGCATGCAGGATCAACGCATTCCAGATCACGATGATCAGGGCTCCGTTTTCTTTTGGATCCCAGCCCCAAAAACGGCCCCACGAATCGTCGGCCCACAGCCCACCTAAAACGGTACCGACGAAGCTGAAGAAAATTGCAAAACACAAGATTCCGTAGATCATTCGCGCGATCTCGGCACTCCGAGCTTTCGTCAGTGACGGCGTCATGACCCCACCAAGAATGTAAAGAATCCCTAACAACCCTGCCAGGAAGGTCGCCGCGTAACCAAAGGTAATTGTCACAACATGCGTCGCCAACCAAAACTGGGTGTCCAACACAGCTTGTAAGACCTCAAATGTATCCCCATCACCGGCCAACTTATGTGCGATGAGGAGCGTCGCAAAACCGGAAACAGCCGCAATCACACTCGCGATGCCACTCCGGAACAGGGCTTCCATCAGAAGAGCCAGTAAAACGGCGCCCCAGCCGATGAAGACAGCCGAGGAGTACAAATTTGTAACAGGCGGACGACCGGAAATGTAGATTCGTGCTCCCAACGCCAGCGTGTGAATAATGAACGTGAAAATCAGCAACCAAAACGCCGCGCGATTCATTGTCGTCCGACAGCCGAGCCAGCCAAAAGCTAACAGCACGAAAGCGATCACATAAAAAATTGCGCAGATCAGAAACGGAGCTGCTTGGTTGAAGGCTGTTTCGAACGCGTAAAAGGAACCGAAACGCTTTGCAATAAAGTCCGACAGAAGGGACGATTTCACTTGCAAGTCCTGCGGCGGATCCTCCTTCAATTGTCGACGATATTCTTTTACAGCCGAGTTAAATCCGGCAGCGTCTGCGGTCGCATAGGAAACGAGTAATTCATTCATTGCCTTGAACGGCACACTCGGCTCCCTACCAAGGACCTGCGTTTGCAAGAATTGCATTGGCCACGCTCCCGAGTAGGACTGCCAAAGATCGTTCGAATCGACAGGCGCGACGGACAGAGGTGGTTGAAGGCTCTTGAGCCGGTTGTTATGGGCAGCAACTGCTTGCTTAAAAGCAAGCAGTTTATTTTGTGCCAAGCTTCGATCTTGCTGAAATTCGGCTTCCGTCGGCAACGGCGGTAAGACTGGCGGCGTAAATGCGGTTCGAAGCAACATAAATTGCTTCAGCTTCCGGTCTAACTCGATCAACTTCCGCTGAAACACACTCAGCGAACCAGCATCTTTGGACGCCACTTCGCCAGCCTGTTGCACTTGCCGTTCAAACTCGCCGATTTTTGGAGTTAGCTCCGCAATCGCATACCGATAACCCTTACGACGTTGCAAACCAAACAAATCCAACACCTCGGGATGGTAAATACGTACCACCTTATGCTGGATTGCACTCTCGGAACCGGTAATCACATCGAGCAACCAACGCGTGGCTGGTTGCCGCTCGGTCGTTTGCTTATCGACAAACTCCATCACCGAATATTGATCAGCGTCTGTTTTTTCAGTAATCAGTTCGACAAGACCGAGCGTGTCACCTGTCCTATAATCAGACAGACCCACCCCCTTGAGCTCAGGCCATTTTTCCACCAGAGCGGTCTCAATTGAATCCCATTTTTCTTCGAGTTCCTTGGCAGGCAGCACCCCTTTGAAACTCTCGGTATCGGCAATCACTCGCAGGCTGTTACGCGCCAGAGTATCGTACGGCTTAACCCGCCCCTGGTAGACAATGGGGAGATTCCCAAAAGCATAAACATTGGGCTCTCCTGCTTCTGGCTCCGGGGAGCGCAATGTCATCATCAGAATGGCCGCCGCGGTTGCAACCACGAGCGTTGGAACAATCCACTGGACAGGATTCGAAGTCTGCCTGGATCCGGGCTGCTTTTTGTGTTCATCGCTTGGATCTCGCTCACCCGACCGGCCGGCTTGAGCGGTTGTCGTCACGACACGGGTATGCCGATCGAGAAATCTGACCAGCACTCCTGAGAAGTGAGTGAGCAGGCCGACAAGACAGATCATGCAAGAGACATAGGGAATCATCCAGCCTTGATTTCGCACCACCTGCAACGTCGTGTATTCCTTGCCCGACGAATCCATTTGCCAGCCGCTTTGATAGAAAGTTTCACCCGCATACCGCCAAGGATTGTTCATCCAGATCGTCAATTCGCGTTCAACACCCCGCGAATCATCAGTCAGCCGGATGTCCGAAGAATAATTACGAGGAACCGTCGTTCCAATGTAATCGTCCTTACTCACATCAAGCAGTTCGACCTTGTAGTCCTTGTAATTTCGGACAAATCTCAGCTGAGCATCATAGGCTTTGCCACCAACTTCAATCTCTTCCGTACTGAAATCAATCGTCTGGCCATCTCGCATCATGAGTTGGTCTTGCGAAAGCAGTACGGTTCCTAACTCCTCACCATCTTTACCGACAAAGCGGAAATAGCCTGACGCAATATTTACGTCACCGCCCGCCGCGCCAGAAGCTGATTGAGCATCTGCAGCAACGAACATGTCACCGCGGCCTCGATCGGAGGGTGACTTGTCCTCGGCATTCTTCATTTTCACACGAGAACTCTTTTTGTAGCCGACTACCTCAATGTCAAATGGCAGTTGCTGATCCTTAATTTTGCCGCTCTGCAAAAAGGCAGTTGATTCCCCATTCTCAGTGATCGGAATGGTGATCACGTCGTCTTGGCCTGTAAATTTGTCACTGTTGCGTTCGATGATCGCCAGTTCGACGCTGCGAATATCTTGACCGTAATTGAGTGCCTGGCCCTCGGCCATACTCATTTGCTCTTCCACATCATATTGCGTGACGAACCACTGCCCAAACATCATCAGCAGAATCCCACCGTGCAGAAGCACGACCCCCGCGCGACGTCCAAAGAGTGGCAAGCAGCCGAAGTACAATACGGCTCCCGCAAACAATCCAAGGATGAGTTGCCAGAGAATACGCATCCCGGAATCGCCCATGTAGCTGCCGTCCCCGGAGACCCACAACCAGAGTGATGTCACGGCAAGTCCAAGCCCCAGCCCGCCGCAGATTCGACGCCGAATTCTTTGAACTGCCGATTCGTTGCCGGGCAGAAGGGCATACACAATGAGTCCAGCAGCCGAGAGGGCCAACGCTATCTTGATGCACAACCAGAGGCTTGCCCAAGAGATCGGTGGCTCACCTTGAAACCCGTCAGAATTGTGGCCTCCGCGGATCACCACCCAGGTCAGCCCCACACCTAGCAGCATGACGGCCAAACCAATCCAAAACTGCTTACCCTTTGCTCGTATTTTGAAGCGAAACGTGTGGGCAGCCAGTAAGTTGACACACATCACGGCTCCGATGGTGGCGCCGCCCGGAAAAAGAAAACCTCCGGTCTTCAGCGTGGCAACGCTAATCGCAACACCCACCGCCATGATGATTGCGGCAATCAGTCCAGCACGTTTGATTTGCTGCGCGTTCGCGAGCGTCATTAACGCCGCCACAATGCTTCCACCGAGCGTCACGCAGGCAAAACTGCGAACGGCCGTTGCGGGTTCTAGCCCGGGGAACCAAGTCCGCGGGTAGAAAACGGCTGCGTCAATCCGGATGACCCAAGGCTTGAAGTAAAGCTCCATTACCTCCCAAATATCACGGTCGACTTGCGCTAGGGTTCCAATCAAAATAATGATGATTGCCAAAGCAAAAGAAACAACTGCGAGCTTCAGAGACGCTAACGGGGCGACGACAAAACGGAACAACAGCGCTTCAGCCTGACTTACCGTTCTAACAGCGTGCCGAACCTTCGGCTGTGACGCAGGAATCGTTGACATTGTCTTTTCTCAAAAATGCTACTTCGGAGTGAATCGAAACGATTCGGCAAACTGCTTAAACTTTGTTCGTTCCTTCGATGCCAAGTCACGGTCGCCCATCATCTTGATAAAGAGTGTCGAGTCCGGACGTTTGACAACAACAACGTCGACCGCCTGGCCCGAGTCACTGTTCAGTTCGAAATACGAGCACGACGCCCCGTCAACTTGCAGGGTTTGCGTTTCTTGATCTAACTTGGCTTGATCGATCTCGTTGAGGCCCACTTGAGCCCTCCAACGATTGACGTTGGCCAACATCGAACCCGGATTGACACCGAGGCGACTCAACGTAATCTCGACTTTTCCTCCACCGTTGTTGACAAGAAAAGTCGCCAGTCGCATCGGCCGCTGCGGGCCCGATTTCCAACCCACTGGCACGTCGTAATTCATTCCGTTCGCTGAGATCGCACGTGGCCCCTGCGGGTTACTCTCCGAACCATCGTCCACAGAAATCTTTTCGCCCGTCGACGGCGCCCCCATGTTCGAGTCGAAGAGCGTCGCGACCCCCTTCGCCAAGGCAATCTCACGCGTCACTTTCGACAACCCAGCCGCAGTCACATCCGGCAACGAAACTTGCCCTCGCCAGCGATTCACATTCGCGAGCAGATACTGCTGGAAGTCCCCCTCAGGCGGCATCGGCAATGAGCTTACCGCAACCTCGATGGAACCAGCTTTCAGCGTGGCAAAACGAAATTGATTGCCCGCCGACTGGGTCCAACCGGCAGGGAGTTGCCACTGCGGCTTGCCGTCGACAAAAGTTACTGACTTGAGCACGCTTTCAAAATCGTTCGCAATCTTGGCGATCTGCCCCGGCGGCCCCAGGGATTTGAAAAACCAAGCCTTCCCATCGTATGGCACGATCGCTGCGAGTGTCCGTTGCGGCGCAGTCGCTCGTGCTGTGGCTGTTTGCTGGGGTAGATCAGCCGCCGGTTTGCGTGGCTCGTGAGGCACCTGATAGCGGCTGATGGTTGCATCTTGTCCGCAACCGATCAGCGCCAACAAAGCGAACCATTCGAAACACAACCGACACATCGTCCAACCGATCGGTAAACGCATCGAAGCCCTGTTCTTCCGCGAGAATCTTGAAGACATAAAGAGCGAGGAGCAGGCAAATGGGGGGGGTATGGCCTCTGATTGCCTGAAGAGCCCCTCAACTCAGCTACCTGATTATAGCGCCCGATGTGCTGAAAAGTACAGGTAGCTGATAATCCGATCGCAGTTTCGGCCCGCTGGGGCCGTTTGGGAGGTGGCCAACAGCTGCAAATCCCCCCCGTTCACCTTTACTTACTGCCCGGCAACATCGCTAGAATGCCATCCATAATCGTGCTGTTGAATTCGTAATTCCCTTGCCAGCTCCAAATGTTGTTCATCAAATCCATCATCAGAATGCCGGTAAAACTAAGAATGGCAACGATGAAAAATAGGCTGAGCACGTTCCAGATGGAATAAGGAGCCTCCTCCGACTCACTCGTTGCTGCAGCCACCGGCGCGGGGGCGACAAAACCGGCTGAATCACCCGAATCGGCGTCAGTGAACTCAACCGTTTCTTCCTCGAACCCGGGCCCCTCGTCTTCCAACATTTGGGCGGCCGAGTCGTCGAACTCCTCCGAATCCAG
Organism: Pirellulaceae bacterium; assembly: GCA_029243025.1. Lineage (NCBI taxonomy): Bacteria > Pseudomonadati > Planctomycetota > Planctomycetia > Pirellulales > Pirellulaceae > Pirellulaceae bacterium. The sequence continues at coordinate 93,789 of JAQWSU010000032.1, forward strand.
TGCAATTACCTGCGATCCACTGTCCGACTCTTCATCCATACTGTCGTCGGTTGGCGTCAGCAAAAAATCGTCGTCGGATTGCAAATCGTCTTCGATCTCATCAATGCCATCGACTTCGAGCATATCGCCTTCACCAAGCTCCAGCATTTCGCCGCCGGAGCCACCTGCGAGCTCGGCAGGCTCTTCCAGCGATAGTCCACTGTCGGAAGGGTTCGAAAGATTAATTCCGCTGTCAGCCGACGCAGAAGTCACATCGCTTCCGGAACCGCTACCGAGTACCAGATCATCATCATCTAATTCCAAGTCGATCGCGGAGCCAAATCCACTATTGCCAGCGGATTTAGCATCAGAAAGCTTTAGTTCGCTTCCGCTATCGGACAATTCGTCCATCGAGAGCTCCAAAGAGCCGCTGTCGGAGTTCATCGAAAGCTCATCCCCAATCGAGGAGGAGGCTACATCGATATTTGCGGTGTCGGACGGCCCAGCTTCTTTATCTCCCGAATCCAAGACATCCGAACTTTGAATCGACAACTCGACGTCACTCAATTTCGAATTGGAATCACCCGCAAGTCGCAGAGCCGAACTTCCCTGCCCCGGTTCATCCAGTTGGAGATCACTTTCAGCGGGAAGTAAATCATCCGCTTCACCAATGATCGTACTTGCCGTCGATTCGTCAGACTGACCAAGTTCTTCGTCACTGACAAGAATAGAATCGGAATCAGCACCGTCACCCAAATCAAAGTCAATTGATTCATCCGCAGGCTCGTCGGACGACGCAGCGCCAAGTGTTATTCCTTTTTCTTCTGCGATTCGCTCAATCTCGGTCTCTTTGAATTTCCAGGTGGCGCCGTCGCGATACCCAAAAATCTCGTTGCGGCTCCGCATCTCCGTCAGATCGTCGGCACTCATACCGAGCATCTTAGCGGCGTCTTCTAGTTGAATCAGTTTGGCCATTCAAGGACTCCAGGATATACGTCTTTCACCGACGTCGTCCCGAAGCTTCCACGAGGAAAGTTCTGGCCACCCGTCAGTCAAAGTTATCTCGATCTAAGTAGAGCTTGGATTTGCTCAGGTGACGGCTCAGCTCCGTTGAACTCGCTCATCTGTAAATCCCAGCCAAAATTCCGGATACAACGCAACGATATCTGCCCCGACTTTTCATCCACAAAGTAGGAGCCCATCGTTTGTTGCTGATCGTCGATCAAAACGATCAGCTGTTGACCGTTAACGGTGGTGCCGTGGATCGCGGTTACACCATCACCGGACTGCACGCGCGAGTCCGAACCACGCGCACGTTGCGCGTGGACGTCGCGATGATCGGCCATTGTCCCAAGGACGATTCCCGTTATCAACACACCGCCGAGGAGTCCCAACATTTTCCCACGCATAAGTCACCTATTCTCAGGGGCCTTGATGTCGTGAATCGAGCTAGGAACTCTTCTGTTCCATTCTAAAAGCACAGGATCTCGATTCAAGTACTTAATTACCGAAACGCCAGTCCCCGCGGGACTTGCGCCGAATGCTCCACCTCTGCTGAGGATAAGGAGCCGATCGGCGAAAACGCCAAAGAAGGCCGGCAGTGTAGTGATCTGGCCCCGATGCCTCAAGATCGCCCCTGCTGGCTCCGTTCCAACGTCTCCAGACTTGCTCCAATCCGCACAAATCGCTAGCGTGTTTCAGATCTTGAGTCGCCTTCCTGACGCACAGCTACCACTGCATGCTGCCACGGAGGTTTCAAATTCGAAACAATGGAAACAAGGAGAGACAATGTTTCGCGTCACGCGGCAAATCGATTTCTGCTACGGACACCGCTTGCTTCAGTACGATGGCAAATGCAAGCACCTCCACGGCCATAATGGCCGGGCGGTGATTTCAATCGAAAACGACAAGCTTGACTCGCTGGGCATGGTGTTGGATTTTTCTGAAATCAAGCAGGTTGTCAGCCGCTGGATCGACGAAAGCCTCGATCACCGCATGATTCTCCACCGAGATGACCCAGCGATACCATTTCTGACAGAATTGGGCGAACCGATGTATCTGGTCGATGAAAATCCGACCGCTGAAAACATCGCGAAACTGATCTTTGATTTCGCCCGAGAACACGGTTTCCCTGTGGTTCAAGTCGATTTGTGGGAGACCCGCAGCTGCTATGCCAGCTATGTGGGCGCAAAAAAGTAGTCCGGGCGGTCCTCTTGGGACCAGCTCCGGACACTTGTTCCCCCCCTGGGAAATAATTCATCTGGCTCAATTGGGAGATAGCCGGGGATCTGCTGCTCTTATCGGCTACCGGCTGTGCAGACTTTGATCGTAATTAGATTATGACGAGCCGAGACGGCTCATCGGAAAGAATGGACCGCGACTACCACTTAAGGGCAACCACGCTGCCAGGCTTAAACCCCAAAAATGCACTGGCACTATCACCAACCAGCAATAGCTCTAAAAAGCCGGATTCCCCTTGAACGACAAGAAAGGTCATCTCGGCCTGCTGGTGATCCGCTGGAAAAATGCGACTCGTCACGTGGCCATCACACATGATCGAAACTCGATCGTCTGTGGGAACAGCCGCCAACTGATCGATCGAAATATCCGTCACGGCATCACCTGCATCCGTGATGCTTACGACAATACCCTTCAGTGATCCGCCCAAAATACCTGTCTCCGACGTCACATGTGCATGGTTGCCGCTTGTGAACTCTCGGCTCATTGTAAAGAGTTGCTACCAGACAGCCAAGCTTAGGTCAGCGATCCTGTTTTCTGGGCAAACAGTTGGAAAGGAGTCAAAAAACAAGACACTGAAGTCATTGAGACGGAACTCACCAGGAAATCAGGACGGAATCGCCTAGCTTTGCCTGCAGCAGTCGGGCCGCGTTCCCATTCACGATCGCGATCTCGAGATCGCCCCCCGAACCGATCAACGCCACCCGACAGCCAACCCCGCGATCACCGTAGGTCGAGACGCGTTCGATTTTGCTCCCATCCAGCAAGCTGATAGAAATCGACCGACCATCGGTGGGCAAGCAATCTTGGCCAACATTTGTGATCAGATTGCCGAAACTATCAATTTCGACAATCGTCGCTTCAATTCGATTCGTGGACACTCGGGGCTGACAGTTGGGGTCGCTAACCCAATCATCGACCTCAGAAGCCAGTTCTGCTGCGGGAACGCCCTCCCCAAGATAGGCTGCGACGGGTGCCATGATATCTCGACCATGAAACGTCGATGAAACGGGCTTTCTCCAAAATCTCGGCTGATCAATAACGCGAACCCAATCAGGTCGCCAGCGTTCCATCACAGCGGTAAGCACACCATTGTCGGGCGCGATAAAGAACTGGTCGTGCAGATGTGCCAGCAACACATGCCGTTTTGTTCCGACTCCCGGATCCACTACGACTAGATGGCAACTGTTGGCAGGAAAAGCATCGACGATTGCGTCGAGTCGCCGGCCTGCTTGCCGGATTGCTTGCGGCGGCACGGAATGACTGACATCCACAATCCGCGCCTCTGAATGAAGACCAAGAATCACGCCCTTCATTTGGGCGACGTATTGGCTGCCCTCACCGAAATCAGTCAGCAATGTGATCAACATCAAATGAGACTCCAACGAGGAATCAGGATGTCATTTCTTGGATCAACTGCAGACAGATTTCACGCACCTGGCCAGGATTCACGTTCGGATTTTTCTTTTTTGCCTGACCGATCAGTGCGCCGACGGCCTGCATTTTTCCATCTTGAACGTCCGAAACAACCTTCGGATTTGCTTCCAGCAGAGAGCGGCACAAATCGACCAGTACCGAATCGTCGACTTTTTCGATTCCGAGCGATTTCATCGCAGTGACTCGATCCTGACCCGCCGATAACATCTGCTGAAAGACATCCCTCGATCGGCTACCATCCAACTCGCCATTATTCACGGAGAGCAACAATTCGGCGAGCGAATCCGCGGAGACTGGAAAATCTGCGATCGAGATTCCTTGTTCATTCAAGGTTCGCATGACGTCCTGGTGCATCCAATTCGCCGCTCGCTTGGGATCGTTCGAACGGTCGGCCACACAGACGAAGTAGTCAACTAAGTCGCGTCCGTGGTTAACCATCACGTCGGCGTCGTAGTGCGAGAGAGCATACTCATCCTGCATTCGCTTTCGGAGTGCGGCCGGCAGCTCGGATTGTTTTGCCCGAACGGCAGCTATCTGCTCCTCAGTGACGACAATAGGAACGAGATCCGGATCGGGAAAGTAGCGATAATCGCTCGATTCCTCTTTACTTCGTTGGCCTCTCGTGACTTGTGCCTGATCGTCCCACCCGCGAGTCTGTTTGGGGACATCACCGATCTTGTGGCCCGAATCCTGCCATTCCGAAAACTGTCGCTCGGCTTCATAAGCGAGCGCCCGCTCGACGGCGCGAAAACTGTTTACGTTTTTCACTTCGACGATGGGTGTACGAATCTCACCCTCGGATGTTTCAACCCCCAAATTGATATTGGCATCCACCCGCAGACTGCCTTCTTGCATGTTGCAATCAGACACGCCGAGGTAGGTGAGCAACAATCGCAACTCGGTCAAATACGCCTTTGCCTCCATGGGCGAACGCATGTCGGGCTCACTGACAATTTCGAGCAGCGGAGTACCCGTACGATTTAGATCGATGCGTGTATCCGCTTTACCAGCCGCCTCATCATGCATGCTCTTGCCAGCATCTTCTTCCAGATGAGCGCGAGTGATTCGGACTATTTTCGGCGCAAAAGCATCCTTGGGATCACTAATTTCGAGCCAGCCCTTTTCAGACATCGGCAGATCAAACTGACTGATCTGATATCCCTTAGGTAAATCGGGATAGTAATACTGCTTGCGATCCCATTTTGTGAATCGAGGGATGTCGCAGTTGAGCGCTAATGCAGTTTCCAAAGACAATTCAAAGGCGTGTCGATTCATAACCGGCAGTGCCCCGGGCGTCCCTGTGCAAACCGGGCAAGTTTGGGTGTTCGGATCAGCTCCGAACTGAGTGCTACAGCGACAGAATAATTTTGTTTTCGTCGCAAGTTGGACGTGAACTTCAAGCCCGACAATGATTTCGTAGGGAAGGTCGCTCATGACAACGAGGGCCTCCGCGAATGCCAATCCGTCTCGCGTTGATACATATTCGCTGCTTGCAATAACCGTTCTTCCTCAAACGGAGGAGCCTGCAATTGCAGCCCGACAGGCAAGTTTTCGTTCGTAAACCCACACGGCACTGAGATACTGGTGATACCGGCCAGATTGGCACTGACGGTGTAAAGATCCTGCAAATAAAGCGACAGTGGATCGTTTGCCATGGCACCCAATTTAAAAGCAGGTGTCGGCGTCACCGGACCAATAATGAAATCAACCTTCTCAAATACTTGATCGAAGTCCTGCCGGATGAGTCGTCGCACTTTCAAGGCTTTGAGATAATAGGCATCGTAATAGCCGGAACTTAAGGCGTAGGTTCCCAACATGATCCTGCGTTTGACCTCAGCACCAAATCCCTCAGCCCGAGTCCGGCGATACATACGAACGAGTGGAGAATCAAGATCACCCGCCGCATCATGCTGGCCGGCTGCCTCGAGTTCACGACGTTGCTGCTTCAACTCTCGCAACATCTTTTGCTCATCCGTTCGAAAGCCGTAATGCGCTCCATCATATCGGGCCAAGTTACTCGAGGCTTCACTCGGAGCGATGATATAGTACGCAGCAATGGCATATCGACTGTGTGGCAGAGAAATCTCGCAGATCTCGGCGCCCAAACTTCGATAAACATCCATCGCGGCGTTAACTTGAGCAGCAACTTGATCATCTAGCCCGGCTTCGAAATGTTCTTTCGGAAAACCTAATCGTAGCCCCTTCAGCGGCTGACTGACGGTTTGCGTGTAGGCCGGTACGGTGCGCTGCGCCGATGTCGAATCGCGTTTGTCGTGGCCGGCAATCGCTTCCAACAAGAGAGCAACATCCTCTACCGACCAAGCCAGCGGGCCAATCTGATCAAGACTACTCGCAAACGCGACCAGTCCATAGCGACTGACACGGCCATAGGTCGGCTTCAGCCCGACAACACCACAATAAGCAGACGGCTGCCGAATTGATCCGCCCGTATCCGTACCAACAGAAAGTGGCGCCATGCTCCCAGCAACAGTTGCTGCCGCGCCACCGCTGGAACCACCAGGCACGCGTGACGTGTCCCATGGATTACACGTTTGATGGAAAGCCGAGCTCTCCGTTGATCCGCCCATCGCGAACTCGTCCAAGTTCGTCTTACCGATTAAAACACCACCGGAGTCGGCCAATTTCTGCACGACCGTCGCGTTGTAGGGCGGTCGAAACTCACTCAACATTTTCGACGCACAACTTGTCACACTTCCTTGCGTACAAAGGAGATCCTTGACCGCAACAGGGACCCCTCCCAGGCAACCCACCGTCTCGCCATTCGCAAGCCGCCGATCGACCTGACGCGCTTGGTCGAGTGCCCGCTCGGCGTCAACCTGCAGAAAGGCTTTCACCTGGTCATCCACTTGAGCAATGCGATCCAGAAATGCCTGCGTGACTTCGACGGAGGATAGCTTACGGTCGGCAATTTGCTGGCGAAGGTCGATGGCCGAAAGATTCGTGATAGACATGGCCAAGAAACTCAATCACCAAGGACCGCCGGAACGCGATAACACTCATCATCGCGTTTGGGTGCATTGGCTAAAACCTCGTCACGCGGCAAACTCGCGAGAACTTCGTCCTCCGCGAACACATTACTCATCTCGATTGCGTGGGCCATCGGCTCGACACCTTCCGTGTCAAGCTGCCCCAGTTGGTCGACGTATTCAAGAATCTGCCCCAGTTGACTGGTCATCGTCGTTAACTCGTCTTCCGTCAGTTGGAGACGAGCCAAGAGGGCCACTTTTTCGACTTCCTGGCGAGTGAGACTCATGCTTGCAACTCGAGATCGGGCAAATACCTGCGAGCCGTGCTCCCAAAGAAAATTAAGAAGAGGCGGACAATTTCGTTTCGGCAGGATTTAGCTTAAACGGAGCCCGCTTGACAGCTTTTCGAACAGCACCGCTCCGCAAACATTGCGTACAGACTTGCATCGCCTTCGCTCCGCCGCCGTTCAATGCCACCTTCACCTTTTGCAGATTAGGCTTGAATTTGCGACGCGTGATTCCCGTCACTTTCGTACCGACCCCCCCCAGATACTTGGCCTTACCGCGTGTTTCCACGCTATTCCCCATCTGGGCACGTTTTCCGCAGATCTGACACTCCCGAGCCATCGGTATTTCCTCTTAAACACTTACTTGTATCAGCCAAGCCGCCAGTATATCCGATAGGGCCGTCGTCGCAACCGCAGGTAGCAAAGCCTCTTGGCTCCCGCCCCTCGGCGGTTTCCCCGACCAACTGCCAGACACGAACTCACTACAGACACTTTTCCGTGAAAAAATGGCGGCGAAATCCCCGGCCAACCACGATTCGGTCGATCCACCGTTCCCCCAGACAGAAATCGCACACAACCCAACGGGAACCTTCAGCGTCAAGAGTAGATCCATGCTGGCCTTGTGATCGACACCTTATTCCAGGTCACCGTATTCCAGGAGGCATCAACGGGCGTTGGCAATGATCGTGAGCACCTCGTCAAAGACGGCACCATTGGTGGCCAAGAGCTCACCTGACGTATACGAATCATTGCCCTTCCAATCGGTCACGGTGGCGCCTGCTTCCTTGAGAATGGGATATAACGCGGCCGTATCCCACAGACTGACAACCGGATCGAGCATGACCACAGCTCGGCCCGTCACCAACAGATAGTAGCCATAACAGTCGCCCCAAGTGCGACTGTACCAGGAAGCGGCTTCCAACTGCTCATGCACCAACATTGCATCTCGCTCGGCAAAGGAGCGGACCTCGGAGGTTACATACAAACCGTCGGCGAGTCGATCAACTGCGGAAACATGAGTCTTCATTGCCCGCTGCTCGCCGATCTGCCACCAAGCGTGCTGTCCACGGGCCGCATAAATTCGCTGGTCTAATGCTGGAAACTCGACAACGCCAATGATGCACTGCCCTTCAAACTCGACACCGACCATCGTGCCGAACAACGGCACACCCGCGATGAAGGATTTGGTGCCATCGATCGGATCCAGAATCCACCGAAAGCCACTGATGCCAGGCTGCTCGCCAAATTCCTCTCCCAGTACGCCGTCGTCTGGGAACTCCTCAGCAACCAGCCGACGAATCAACTGTTCAGCCTCGCGATCGGCAATCGTCACGGGACTGTTGTCGGACTTTCGTTCCACCGCGACATCTTGGTCATAGTGTCCCATGACCAAGCGACCAGCTTGTTTCGCCGCGAGACGGGCGAATTGCAAGCGAGCAGAGATTGCCGCTTCCGCACTCATGTTGGCATCCATTGCGCAAATGTTTTTAGGTGGCTATTTCGGACGGCTCCGACCGAACGATTTGCGATAACTTAATCGCCTCGAGTTGCTGCCGGGCAGTTCGGGTCACCTGCCGTAGCGCGAATTGAAGCCGCGCCTGGGACTCCGAATTGAGCCCGTCCGAAACCGGAACCTCCGAACCCAACGGCCCATCAATCGCCTCGATTACTTCAAGGACGGAAATATCGTCCGGCCTTCGAAGCAGAGTATACCCTCCCTCGACGCCCCGCGTTGATTGCAGAATCCCATGAGTGACTAAATTTCTCAAAATCTGCAATAAGAATCGCTCCGGCATCGCGCCCTCGGCAGCCAACCTGCTGCAGGGGACTGGATTCTTGCTATCTGACTCGGCTAGCTGGAGCGTCGCTTGAATTGCGTACGCTACTGTACGTGACAGTTTCATCGTCACGCCCCGCTTTCTGACAAAATGCTCAAATGCTGCCAATCAACAGATGACAGAAAACGACACCTCTTGGGGTTGCTGAGGCAATCAGTCGATTCCTAACATCACACCAACAGAACGTGGTCAAGCCTCCGAGCTGCCCCCAACACACGACGCGGGACCCATAGCCAACCGTCTAGAAGTGGCTACGCGACGGCAAACAATATAGGCGGGCTACAATCCCCTGTCAAACCTCCCAGTCACACAAAAACTCCAAGGCCACGCAAACTACCAGCCGACCTGCAGGCGAATCGTGATCGTGTTGAGCGATCTCGTTGGGACGGATCGATCTCCCGTAATTTCGATCTCAGATCTACACTTTGCAGCTGACGAGCGTCAGGCTTCAGAATTCGGCGAGTCGACCGAGACAGAGCCCAATTTTTGATTCTTGGAGGTCTGAAACGAATGCCAAATCAGGGCAACGGCTCCACACACCAATAAACAATCGGCAACGTTGAAGTTTGGCCAAACAAAACGACCATAGCTCAAACGAATCCAATCGCGTACCGCGTTGCGAGCGTAGACAAACTCACCCCCTTCAGCCAATTCCTCGGCCATCTGCTGATTTGCCGGAACAGCAAAGGTTGGCTCCCACAATCCCAGTCGATCGTAAAGATTTCCGAGAATACCGCCCGTCACGCAGGCAAGGATCAGCGTCAAAAACAAGTCTCGTCCACCGCCTCCCCAGATGAACCAAATCAGCAGGCAGAACAGCGCCACAAACGAGAAAACAGCTAAGAAGATCACTTTGTCTTGCCCGAGTCCGAAAAGCGCCCCGGTGTTCAAAGAGGTCTCGATCCCCACCAGATCCGGATAGAGCCACCAGACGGGCAATTCGCCAGGCATTCCTCGCCACTGAAAAACCAAGTGTTTCGAGAACAGGTCAAGAGCACAGCCCAGGCCAGCAACGGCGGCAAAAAGCAAGAGACGTCTTACCGGTGCGACTTGAACGGCAAATCGATCGCTGGCATCCTTGGTATCGATCATTGGTGGCCCGCCGACCGCGCCTTAACCAAGCAGCAGAAGCTGCTTTTCCAAGGTGGCCAACTCTTCTAGCGTTGAAGCTTTTCCGCACATTTCACGCAAAAAGGAGTGTATGGGATCGCGTTGAGACGCGTTTTCGGGATCACACTCCCGCACTCGTCACAGGAACCATAGACACCGTCTTCAATCCGTTCAAGAGCGGCTTCGATCCGCTGCAGGGTATCCCCTTCGTTCGCCATCAAACTGAGCGTGAATTCCTGCTCGAAGTTATCGCTGCCAACGTCCGCCATGTGAAGCGGCACACTCGACTCACCGCCACTGTCGCGCAGTGTCTTTTCGGCCATCGCAGAAACATCTCCCCGTAAACGAGCACGGAGTTCGAGGAGGCGCTCCTTGTAGACCTTCATATCCGCTTTTTTCATCAACCGTTTGACCATGCCGATCGACGCTGCTCCAAAAACAAAGCCCTGTGGTGCCATTTCCTGCCTCTATCCACTCCATTCTAAGAAGGAATATCTCAACTGTCAAATATCGCAGCAGCTTTGGCAGAGCCAAAGAAACAGATGTAATCGCTTATTATCAAATAACTTACCTCATCCGATCAAATCCCCAAGACAGCTCACCTTGGCGCGTTAGCACCGCTTGACGAGGAGACGATTTGGTCCGGACCGCCCGACAGGCGGCACACCGCCATCCGAGCGAAAAAGAACGGTCTACCAACAGAAATGATTCATTTCACTGGAAAAAACGGCGGTTGCGTGGCCCCAAACGGTTGGCCGTCGCGACTGCTCGCCCTTGATGGGCTCAGATTCGTGTCCTAGACTACGCCGAGCGAACCGCACCAACCCACCCCTTCTTCCTTTACCGTTAGATATTCGTCGTGCCATCGAACGATGTTGCCTTCCAACGTTGCATTTCACCCGCTTGTGGTGCGACCTACGGGGTCGAGCAGGTCCTCGTCGCCTGTGAGAGCTGTGGAAATCTGCTCGATGTGGTCTACGACTGGGATCGACTGCCCGTCCCGAAGAAGCTGTCGGATTTCGAATCGAAGTGGTCAAAACGGTCTAATCCGCTCAATTTCAGCGGTGTATGGCGTTTCCGTGATCTCTTGCCATTCGCCCCCGGCGACAAGATCGTCACGGTCGGAGAGGGGCAAACGATTTTGCAGCAAGCAAACGGCGTGGCGGAATACGCCCAGATGAAGCCCGGTTCGCTGTTCCTGCAATACGAGGGAATGAACCCTTCCGGTAGTTTCAAAGACAACGGAATGTCGGCAGCGTTCACACACGCCCATATGATTGGCGCCGAAAAAGCAGCTTGTGCATCGACGGGGAACACGAGTGCGTCGCTTGCCATGTACTGCTCCGTGACCGGCCTGATGAAAGCAATCATCTTCGTGGGGTCTGGAAAAATCGCTTACGGAAAGCTGTCTCAAGCGTTGGAATATGGAGCGCTCACCGTGCAGATCGCGGGCGATTTTGACGATGCGATGGCACGTGTTCGCGAAATCTCCAAGCGTCTGGGGATCTACTTGGTCAACAGCGTCAACCCGTTTCGTCTTGAGGGACAGAAGACGATCATGCTGCGGGTGCTGGAAGCGTTCGGTTGGCAAATCCCAGACTGGATTGTTGTTCCCGGCGGAAACCTGGGAAACTCGAGTTCGTTTGGCAAAGCGTTCATGGAACTGAAGGAGCTTGGCCTCATCGATCGCGTCCCGAGACTGGCAATCATCAATGCGGCGGGGGCCGACACGCTCTACGAACTTTACGAGAATCGCGATTTGCGCTGGCGGGGTGGTAACAGCAATGCGGAAGTAGCGTGTCACTACTATGACGAGCTGGACCAGAAGCAGCGCAAAGCATCAACCATTGCGAGTGCGATTGAAATCAATCGTCCGGTAAATCTCAATAAATGCATTCGAGCGTTAGAGTTTTGTGATGGCGTGGTTCGACGCGTGACCGATCAGCAAATTCTTGACGCAAAGGCAAAAGTAGGCGCAGGCGGTATCGGTTGTGAACCGGCGAGTGCGGCCAGTGTGGCGGGTACGCGACTTTTGCGTGAGGAGGGTGTGATTGCAGCCAACGATCGCGTGGTCTGCATCCTGACCGGGCACCAATTGAAAGATCCCACCGCGACCGTAGCTTATCACACGACGGATCAGGCAAAGTTCAATGAGATCCTGGGCAGCCGTGGAGTCCAACGAGCTTCGTTTGCAAATCGGGCTATTGCCGTCCAAAACGATTTGGATGAAATCATTCGAGCGATTCAGCTCTACAGTTAGTGGCAAAGTCGACATCGGCCGCACACAGGAGGATTCATGGCCAGCCAAAACGAACCGACTCGAGTTGTCATTCATGGTGCCGCCGGACGCATGGGGCGGCGACTCATTGCCCTCGGTGCCAACGACGGTGCGATGCAAATTGTGGGAGCGCTCGAATCCTCGGAACACCCGGACCAAGGACGAGACGCAGGTGAACTGGCGGGGATCGGCAGGCTGGGCGTACCGATCAGTTCCAAGCTACCCGAGACCGCCGAGGCCGTCATCGATTTTTCGACCGCCGAGGCCGTTGCAGACATTGTTTCCGCATGCCAAGAACAGTCGGTGGCCTTAGTCCTTGCCACGACGGGCCTTTCACCCGAGGTCGATCAACAAGTCAATGCAGCAGGGAAGGTCATTCCAATCGTGCGGGCTCCCAATATGAGCTTGGCAGTGAATCTAACCATGAAACTTGCCACAATTGCCGCCCAGAAACTTGCCTCCTATGGCCCGGGAGCGGACGTTGAAATCATTGAACGACACCATCGTTACAAGGAAGACTCGCCCAGCGGGACCGCGTTGCGATTTGGCGAATTGATCGCCGAAGAGATGGGACAGAATCAGCATGTGCATGGTCGCGAGGGGCGTCCGGGAGCCCGACCTCAACACGAAATCGGTTATCACGCACTGCGAACCGGAGACAACCCGGGCGAGCACACGATTGTCTTCGGCTTGCTCGGCGAGACCGTTGAGTTGTCGGTGAAAGCGACCAATCGAGATTGCTACGCACTCGGAGCTCTTGAAGCGGCAAAATTCGTCGCCACTCAGCAGCCGGGCTTTTATTCCATGAATGACGTACTCCAGCTGTAAGTCCTGGCTAGGTGCATCGTGTGCTAAACCGTGCGAATGGCACGTTTCCCGTGTCGGGCGCGACACCAACAGGCATTAATTCACGAGTGGGACCCAATGGCAAAGTGCGACGAAGGTTACCTCTGCGATGTCTGCGGTGATGATGTTAGTCAGGTGACCGACAGCCAACTTTACTTGCTGTTCGTCATCGGCGACATCGATCCAGAACTGCTGCATACGTCGCAAGAACGTCACTTGCGATGCAATCCGATCCTAGCCCAATTCATTGTCGACGCTGAATTCCCTTCGATTTTCGTAGAGGGCGATTTCGACAAACGCCAACTCGACCCAGCATTCGTTGAACAACGCGAGCAGCTGGTCAGCCGTGGCTGGCGGCGACTTCGAGAAATCTCGGGGCAAGAGCTTGCCATCATCGATTACCCGCTACCCGAGGTCATCGAAAAACTGAAGCGAGAGGCCCAGCAATAGCCACCTGAAAAGCCTATTGCCTACCCCGAACCAGCTGGATCGCACCATGCACGACAGTCTCTTCGCCAAGCGCGGCCGGTAGCAATGAAACGGAATCGGCCAACGGTGGAAAGACATACTGCTGCACATGTGATCGCAGACGTGCGAACAAAGGTTCGCCAATCAAGGCCACCCCTCCGCCGATCACGACTCGTTCAGGCGCGACGAGCGTAATCATTTGCGCGATCGCCCAACCCAAATGGCGGGCAGCTTGGTTCAATACTCCGGCAGCCAATTCGTTACCAGCCAAGGCAAGCGAAGCGATATTCTTCGCGGACAGCTGCGACTCAATTTGCAAACTTCGCAGCTCAGCAAGCTCCTGGTCCGAGCCTGCGAGCGAATCGGATAGAAGCTGTAGGGCTTGAGTTTCGATCCCTAAACCACTTGCGAATGATTCCACCGTGCACCCCAATTCGACTGCTTCGAGGCCCGGTCGCAGGTGGCCAATTTCGGCGACAGACGGTCGTCCTTGTCCATCAATCTGGCCGTCGATCACCAATCCTCCCCCGATCCCGGTACCGATCGTCACATAGAACACGCGACGCGCACCGCGCCCTGCCCCCAACGTGGCCTCGGCCAAGGCGGCCACATCACAGTCGTTACCAATATCGGGTAGCATCCCCAACTGCTGGTTGCACCACTCACCAAGAGGAAATTGATCCCAGCCTTGGACTTGATGACTCGTGATCGTCGACCGTTGCTCCCAATTAACCGGCCCTCCAAATCCAATCCCAAGAGCAGCGACTTGATATTTCTCGATCAGCTTGGGTGCCAAAATCTTGATTTGACGAAGTATTCCCTCGGCACCTTCATCACGGTCAATCGAACAACGTTCCAACGCGACAAGCTGTGCATCAGCTGGCTGGAAATCGCCCACGCCGAACTGCAGCTTGGTCCCACCGATTTCAATCCCGAGAATCATTGAGCATGTCTACCTTCGTGATTAATTCGAGCGAACACGTCGTTCAAGACCCAATGAAATAAACACAAATGAACACTCTCCACCATTCCCATATCATCCAAAGCAACGTGCAAACCATCCGTCTGCATTTGCTTCAACTTGCCGCCATTGAAACCTGAAAGTCCAAAGGTTGTCAGACCATGACGATTTGCCCAATCGACTGCTTTCACAATATTTGGGCTGTTTCCCGAACCGCTGATTGCCAATACGAGATCGCCAGCCTGCCCATAATTCATCAGCTGCTGCACAAAAATGTCTTCGTATCCGACGTCATTGCCGACAGCCAACATCCAACCAACATTGTCCGTCAAACTCATAATCTTGAGCCGCTTTTTAGACTCGTCCTGCAGGTCGCTCTCCCGCAGGCTACTCTTACCAAGGTCTTCAGAAAAATGGGTCGCCGTGGTCGCCGAACCACCATTACCAAAAACGTAAACAAAACGTTCCTGCTCCCAGGCATCGTAGGTCAAATCTGACCAGCGTTGCATCGCGGCCTGATCGATGCGAGACAATTCTTCCTGTAAGCGATCAATATATTCCCGTTGGTCCAGCAAGGCTCCTAGCATGTGCTTTCTCTCTTACGTCAAAAATGTGTGAAGATACCAAGTTCCGATGCTAGCCATTTCCGCCTGCCTCGTGGTCTTCGGCATCTGGATCCTTTAGAGCGTCATCGATTCCCCCGCAGTCTACGCATCCGAATCGCTCAAAGTCGGATGGTAAAACAACAACACCGGAAAAATCAAAATGGCCATCAGCGCGAACAGGGGACTGCGAGGCCATTCCATCTCCACGATGAATCGACTGAAGAGCCCGTACAGAACTCCGGAAAGCAAGATTGCCAGAAAGTTGGCCTGATTCATCACAGCAATCATTCTGCCTTTTTGTTCGTCTGGAGGCCGAGACTGGATGAAGACTTGCACCGGTATCGCAAAGAATCCAGCCGCCACGCCCAACAGGGCGAGCACAACCAGCGATCCTTGAAAGCCAAGTAGATGATGATACTCAGGTGCTGAGCCTGTCTTGCTGCCAGCAGCGGCCGTTTCAGCGGTCGATTGCATGCTGACCGCGGAGCCTAACTGACGATCATGCGTTTTGACTCCCGTTGCTTGAGCCGGGCCTACCGGCCAGGAAATCGAAAGCAAAACCAGACAGCTCACCAGCCCCCAGAGTCCGACTCGAACGACTTTGGGATTAGCACGTCCCTGGCAAAGTTTCCCGGCAATGACGGCCCCCACGGAAATCCCCAGGCCCACCATCGCTGTCATGACACTGGTCAGCATGCTGTTCAAACGCAACTGCACGATTCCTAAAGAATTGACTGCTTGAATCGCAATCCCGGAGACAAGCCAAAACATGCTCGACGCGAGCAGAGCAGCAACCAGCGGTCGATCTGCCCGCAAAATCTGCAACGTATCGCGCCGCACAAACAAGGAAGCCCAAACGAATTTCAAATCAGACTTTGCCGCTGGTACCTTTCGGACAATAAACACGATGACCGTACCGATCACCGCAATCACCACACAGGCAGCCGAACCAATCGCCAAATGGTGAGCCTGTTCAGCCAGGGGCTGATTTACGTCAACCAACAAGTACTTCAGATATCCAGCTGAAACAGTCCCGAAGATAATCGCCAAGAAGGTCAGCATCAGGATGATTCCATTCGCTCGTGGCAAATCTTCATACCGAAACAATTCAGGTAAGATGCCATATTTGCCTGGCCCGAAAAAAGCGCTCTGCGTCCCCATTAAGAAGAGCACAACCAGCAACCCGGGGTAACCGCTCGATCGATAGAGAATAAATGCAAGCAACCCAAGCAACATGGCGACGATTTCGGCCACTTTGCTGGCAACGATGATTCGTCTCTTACTGTACCGATCCGAAAGGTATCCGGCGTAGCCCGAAAACAGGACAAATGGCAACGAAAACACGATCGTCGCAATATCCTGCTGATCCTGTTGGAACGATGAGACCACAACCGGAATCGAAAGTAGCAGCACAAGCTGCTTGTACAGATTATCGTTGAACGCACCGAGAAACTGCGTGATCGACATGCCCCAGAACGAAATATCTCGCATCAAGGGCAGATTTGGCTGGGAGGCACGATGCGTATGACTGTTCATGCGTCGCATTATGCACTCGACGCGAAAATGAACAAGACGAACCGTCCACCACAGCATTTTTTGCTGCAATCCCACTCATTTGGACTTGCAACTCAAACGCATTAGAACGAGTTACCCATCGCTTCAGCAACTCGGCGACAACGCTGCATTGTGTCCTCGAATTGCTCGAAAGTCAGGGATTGGTATCCATCACTCAGCGCCTTTTCCGGGTCGGGATGCACTTCAACAATTAACCCGTCAGCTCCCGCAGCAACGCTTGCAACCGACATTTCGGGCACCATACTCGCGTGGCCCGTACCGTGGGAAGGATCAACCACTATCGGCAAGTGTGTCTTCTGATGCAGATAGATAACGGAAGCTAATGGAAGTGTGAACCGGGTATGACTTTCGAAAGTTCGGATTCCCCGTTCGCAAAGCATGACGTTTGAGTTTCCCTCATTGAGCACGTATTCTGCGGCAAGCAGAAGTTCGTCAAGTGTGGCACTTGCACCTCGTTTTAGCAAAACGGCCCGATCACAATTTCCTACGGCCTCTAACAATCGATAATTCTGCATGTTCCGAGCACCGATTTGCAGAACATCGGCGTATCGTGCGACCAAATCGACATCATCTGTCGAGACCACCTCCGTGACAACAGCCAGGCCCGTTTCTTCCCGCGCCGCAGCCAGTAACTTGAGCCCTTCTTCCTTCATGCCCTGAAAGCTGTAGGGGCTTGTTCGTGGTTTGAAAGCACCACCTCGCAGTGCCGTTGCCCCTGACGCACGAACAGCATGGGCCGTTTTAATAATTTGTTCTTCCGATTCAACACTACAGGGACCGGCAATCATCCCAATCTTGCCATTGCCAACGGTCAAGCTGCCAACCTTGATTGTCGTTGGCTCCGGTTTAACCTCGACGCTAGCAACCTTATAGGGAGCTAAAATGGGAACGACTTCCGACACGCCTGGTCCACTTTCCAGCGACTGACGCGTCTCCTCTCTTTTTTCGCCAATGGCCGCAATCACAGTTCGTTCCGTGCCAACAATCACATGGGCTTTCAAACCCATTTGTTCGACACGTTCCACCATGTGTTCCACTTCGTTTTGCGACGCTCCGTGTTTCATTACAACAATCATCGAATCAACTCCGTATTTTTTTTGTGTCAGGGTAGTCGAAATAATTCATCGACGTCGGCTGAGATCGGGTCGCGTCTGTTTAACACGAAAACCTAAGAATCGGATGAACGGAATCATTGTCTTGGGTTGTTTTGGCTGATCACAGCATTCGCATCGGCAACAAAAAAGGCCCTGAGATCCGTTTTGGGTCTCAGGGCCTTTTTCGCTTCGGATGCAATTGGATCTCTACAAAGCGCCTCCGGGCCCACGACCACGGCTCGTAAAGTAGAAAAACCAAAAGTATCGGAAGCAGTTTCTCATGATGCACGCATTATGATTGCCTTCGCCAAGCATTTCAAGATGGACAAAAAAACTATTTTCCGAGTAGAAAATTGACGCCGATGAATTCGGATTGGCGTTCATGATCAATTCGCCAGCGTCTTCCACCAATTTTCAGCGATGGCTTCCATCGGTTGCCCCAGACGCTGCAAGATCGCCTCGGAGAAAGGTTGACCACCTTCCACATCCTGCAACATTTGCCCGAATCGACGACCGTTTTTAAGCATCGCTTGCAACAAGCCAGCAGCAGCAACTTCCTGAGATTCCGGAGATAATTTCGACTTCAACAACTCCTCCGGGGAATCCATTCTCGCGACAACTGACGGCAATTCCTGCGATAAACGTTTTGCCAACGACGATCGGGGAGCCACCTTGGCTGCCACCGCATTGGCTGCCCCCACGATAAACCAATCGGGCAAATCACCGGTCAATTGCAACATGGCTCCGACGATCCCTCGGCACAGTTCAGCATCGAATTGCCCGTCTCGCTGCTCCGATTTCGGTAGCAACTGCACGACATAGGCATCGAGCCCGGCCGTCCTTGCGTGCCCCCTCCAGGAAACCGGCACCGCTCTTTTTTCTACCATTTGAGCGAATTCACTGTATTCGTAACTATCTCGCACGAGGAAGATCGTAATTCGCCCCTTCCTTGCCTGAGCCTGTGATGAAAGCTGTAAAATGCGGTCGATCCGCGTTCGGAGACTCTCCGCGAGCTCGGCAATTTTGGTCAACCTTTTTTCGGAGACATCCCCCACCAATAAGAAGTGCTCCGACTTGACCAGATCGGGGCGATGGGACGGAAACACCAACTGCCAATTTTGGATTGCTAATCGCTCCCGTTCTGAGCTCAATTCGGCTGCAGTCGCATTCCGTAATTTCGACACAAGAGCCAAATCCTCGACGCTTTGTGCTGGGCTATCGCCATCAAACAGGGCTCCCTCGGATATCCAACGGAGTACCGTCGCAATTTGAGCTTCAGACCATGCGGGCCGATTCAGTGGCATCCGCTGCCCATCTGCAGTTCCCCGTAACTTTTTGACCAGCAAACTGTCGGCGGGCTTCTGCAAATCCCAAAGTGGTCCCCCATCCCCGCCGCGTTCCATGCGTCGAAAACTGCTCAAGCTCAAATTATTACGTGGATTGTTCGAACCGTGGCAGGCGACGCATTGTGCAGCAAGTAATGGGGCAATCTGATTCGAAAAACTCACAGAACCATCGATCTCCGGCGACAAGGGACGGTCAGTCTTGTCAGCAGGCTTAACCCTTGATTGCTCTACCTTTCCATTGAACCGCGCGCCCTGATTGATCCACGATGAAAGCAGTTTCAGCTCGCTCTTCGTCACACTGGGATTATCCGGCGGCATCTCGCCTGCACGAATTCGGCGAACGATCAAACTTGCATTCGCACGGCGAGACCGAACGGCACGCCCTGCAGAACCTCCTCGCATCAAATCAGCGTGAGTCGCCATACTCAACTCACCCTTTGTATCGTTGATGTGACAGCTACCACATCGCTTCTCCAGAAGAGGTGCGATCTGTTTCGTATAACTGATTCCAGATCGCGAGACGGTAGAAGGCTTTGCAACTTGAGGCAGCGAAATCCCTTCCAGTTCAAGCAAAGTCTGTGCTTTCTGAAGTGAACGATAGACCGCTTTTTGTTCAGCTTGCTCTGCGGCAGTTGTCGCCGACAGGGTCGTTAATCGCGACTGAACGGCCTTCACCAAATCAGCCGCATCTTGAAATTGACCACTCTGATACAGTTTGCCAGCTTGACGCAAGTCGGCGCGTATCTGTGCCCAACTCGGTTGATCAGCCGCTTCAGCAGCGGAAAGAATGCCCTGTTGGACGCCAGGGCTGCTGCCCCAACAAAAAATCAACGCCGGCAACACAAATCGAAGGAAACATCTCGCAAGATGTCGAGATCGATCAACCACTTCATGACGTATGATGACGTCTGACAATTCGCTTCTGCTTGTTCTTAACGCGGCGGACATTTTTGGAACCATCACTTTGTTTGTAACCGTGTTCGATCGCAAACCACTCGGCGTAACGTTCTCGATCGGTGTAGCTTCGATTTCGATTGTCGAGTAAATGGCCCAATTCGTGAATCAAAATGTTATTAAGATAAAAATCTTTTACCGCAGCCTTGCTCCAAATCAATTGCCACTCGGATGGCCCCGATTGATACCAGCGTCCCCCAAACATGCGAGCCTCCGTCCGTTGAGCTGGCTTCGGAGGCCGGCAATAGTACTCAATCAAACTATTCTCGATCGGATAAAGATAGAGCGCATTTCCCCACTGCATGCCATAACAAGGCAAACTTTGCTTTTTTCGGGTCATCCGGCTCAACTGAATGACAGCGAGCGGCTCTAGCATCTGATCGGGCAACTCCGACAAACGATCTCTGATTTCCTCGGGGGTAACGACGTGCCGGTATCCGGGGCCGGGTGCCTGGATCACGAGTTCGTAAGAACGGCCTGGCACATCTCCCACTTCGTACCAGTCTTCAGGTGGTGCAAACGGAAACTGCTCGTTCTTCTCCATCCCACGAGTCCGCTGACTCAAAGCTGCCCCATGTCGATATCGTTTCGAACTCCCCAAGTGTTGTGTGGGACGTGCGATCCGCTTCGTCGGTTTCTTTGGGTTTCGATTCGTCATGGCAGGGCTCGAGACAGGATCTTTGCTCAACTTTCGATGAAACAGAACGATTTCGAAATACTGAGACCACTTACATGCTAGAGGGATCTCAGCTGAAAATTCAAGTGAACAACACTAAATACCTATTCCCAAACACCTTACGAACAACCGCCTTAACACTCGACAAGGAGGATTTTGCAACCGGAAGAATCAGAATCCCATCTACGTTAAGATTCGCAAACAGGATAATTGCGCTGATTAAGTCAAGAAAATGGCCGGCTCACGGGTCAACTCGCAGCTTGCTCAGGCCAATGCGAACGCCGCATGCCAGCCCGCCGAGTCTAAGCCCGTTGGCACACTCTAGTAAGCTCGCAAAAAGCCCATTACCCTAACGGAGTGATCCGCTCGCATGCCATTCGTGTGACGGATAGGAACCACTTCTCGTCGAGACGAGCACGATGAAACTACTAGGAATCTTTGAGTTGGCACGAAGGCTAAAAGAAAGTTTAAGACCGGCAAACGGCGTTAATTCACACGAAGTTGTCATCTACACGCGGCAAGGCTGTCATCTCTGTGAAGACGCAGCACGGCTGGTTCTCCAGCACGGTATCCGCCCCAAGATGGTCGATATTGATAACGACGCTGAATTGCGCCAACGCTTTGATTGTTGCGTCCCCGTGGTCGAAATTGACGGAAAAATCCGTTTTCGGGGACGCGTCAATGGCGTCCTGTTGCGACGACTTCTCTCTCATTCGACAGGGTAATCACGCCATGGATGAACTTGTGGTTTTCGCAAAATATTGGCAACCAGGTCGAGTCAAAACACGCTTGGGTGTCGAGATTGGTATGGATGCGTCCAGCGAGATCTACCGTCAATTCCTTGTGACGCTCCTCAATCGGCTTCAAACCGAGGGGGATCAGCGAATCCTCGCCTTCGCACCGAGTGAACATCGGCGTGATTTTGAAAAGCTTCCCGGCGCCGCAGCTTGGAAGCTAACTCCACAATCTTCTGGTAATCTGGGGGACCGACTCAGCCGATTATTTCAGCAAAGGTTCCAGGCAGGCGCTTCCCGTGTGGTCTTAATTGGCTCGGACAGCCCCTCTCTGCCGCTTCAATACGTTCGAGATGCATTCCGGCATCTTCAAACCCATGACGCCGTTTTGGGCCCGTCTACCGACGGCGGCTACTATCTGGTTGGAATGCAAAAACCACTGGGATTTCTCTTTGAGAGAATTGACTGGAGCACCGAGAAAGTGTGGCGTCAAACTTTACAGCGAATCGAGTCGAACCCAACAGAGATTTCTCTCGCAGTTTTACCCCAGTGGTATGATATCGATACGCTAGAAGGGCTCCAGCAACTGGTTGACGAATTGGACCAGTCAAAACCAGATTCTGAAGCCACTCGCGTGCTATCGCAGCTTTGTCATCAATTGCTCATACGTGGAAAACGTTGATCCGATCACGTGTGGAATCGTTCGATGTAAAACAGCGCAAGGTGCGGCAAGCTTGCGCTTTCTACCGATCCTGACGGCGTTGTCGAGCATACTCGACAGGTAAGCCGTACTATCCCGATAGAGCTAACAAGTTGGTGAACAAATCGCGTAGGAGTCAATCAGGCTATGTTCATGCTGGCAGCCCCTTGGATCGAGTCGCTTGCAGGCAGTCTACTGTCAGCAACCACAAGCGTTGTGCCGAACATCGCTGCTCATCCGTTGGTGACTGCAGCCATGTTCTTGACAATATACTTGGGCCTGACAGCTCTTCGATATCGCCTGCAACCTAGTCAGTCTGGATCCCGTCTCATTCGGCGGGATCGATTTGACTGATTTGTTTCACGCAAGAAATGAAAACAAAGATCAGTGCACGCTTCACTGAAAAGACGGTTTACTGAAAAGACGGGTCGCCAAAAAACCAGTGAGTGATTGAGCGATCCAAGCGGTTCCCATTTATCTCACCCTACGTGAAAGCCCGTAACTCTCGACGGGAAGAGCACATTGAGCCGAATGGATTTGGTTCACCTCGAAATATCGTTTCGCAACGCAACTCTTGATCGGCAAAAGGCAAGGACGCTTGCTGTGAGAGCCAATCTATCTATCTGCCTGATGGTCTGCATCATTGCTGCGACTCCACAAAAGTTGTCGGCAGCAACTGGCGATACGCAGTTTTCGGTTGCGGCTCAACACTATGCGAAGCAAAACTGGCGGCTGGCGGTTGATGAATTCGACGTATTCGTAAAAGACCAGCCAGCGCACGTTCGTGTGGAGGACGCAGATTTTTTCGCTGCTGAGTCTTTGTTGCAGCTGCATCAGTACGAGGCAGCAGCAAAACGTTTTACAGCATTCCTCCTAAAACACGAGACATCTGCACGCCGTCCGCGTGTGATGTTCCGTTTGGGCGAGTGTCTATTTTTGGCAGACCAGCCCCATCGAGCCGTGACCAATCTAAGAGAATT
This sequence comes from Pirellulaceae bacterium, assembly GCA_029243025.1. Taxonomy (NCBI): domain Bacteria; kingdom Pseudomonadati; phylum Planctomycetota; class Planctomycetia; order Pirellulales; family Pirellulaceae; species Pirellulaceae bacterium. The sequence goes on from JAQWSU010000032.1 coordinate 116,882, forward strand.
TTCAGCCGCGTACCCGGAGCACGAATTAATCCAGTATGCCCTGCCCTATTTGGCGAATTCACTGCGATCCCTGGGCGACACCGATGCAGCCGCCGAGACATTTCGGGAATCGATCGAGAAACATCCACGCGGCCCACTGGCCGACGAATGTCTTCTTAATTTGGCGCACCAAGCTTACCAACAGCGACAGTACGATAAGGCGATCCTACTGCTGATCCGACTCCAAAATGAATTCCCCGACAGTAAGCTCGCAATCGACGCGATCTATTGGGTTGGCATGGCAGAATTTGACAAGGGTCGATATCAAGAAGCACATGATGAGTTCGCTCGAGTAAGGCGACGCGCCCCCCAACACGTGCAAGCGTTGGCGAGCCGCTATTTCGCCGCCGAATCATTGAGACGATTAAACAAGTTTGAGGAGGCCGCTACCGAGTTCGAATCGCTGGCAAGCGAGTCACAAAACAAGTGGGCCGATGACGCAATGATTGGCCAGATGCGGCTTGCCATGCAGGAGCAACAGTTTGAACTTGTTGATGACTTAGCAAATCGCTTTGAAGCCCAGCATGGCCAAAGCAGTCGCCGTTCAGAGGTTCGACAACTGCATGTCCAATCTTTGATTAAGCGTCGGGATTTCAAGCAAGCCTTGCCCATCATTGATTCTTTGTCACAGGACTCGAAGGTCACCGAAAAAGCCAGGGCAACCAACCAGTATTTACTGGCCGTTGTGCTGTTGGGAATGGATCGCCCTCAAGCAGCCTTGCGATCGATCAGTCAGCTTGAACCGCAGAAGAATAACAAAGTGTTTACGGCACAGCTTCTGTTGGCACGCGGCACGGCTTTGAACTCGCTGGACCGATATGAAGATGCTGCGACCGAATTGGGCAAGGCAATTCGCGTCGCAACCACTCCAACACTGCACGAGCGAATTTGCTCCCAGCTGATTCATGCACTCACGCAAACGAACCAACTCGAAGAAGCACAGGACGTTCTTCGTGACTGGCAAACCAATTCGGATCCCCCTACGGAATTGCTACAAATTGCTTTGCAGCACCTGGCCGATTCAGCCTTCCAGCAGGAAAGCTATCAAATCGCGTCCCATAACTACGCAACGATGCTCGCAAACGGGCAGCAGGACGAGACTCGGCTCCGTGGATTAACGGGCTTGGCTTGGTGTCATTTTCGCTTGAAAAATGACCAAGAGGCGGTCAACTTTTTCGATCGCTTAATCCAACAAGCGCCTGATTCGATTTATGCCAAGGAAGCGAAGATTGCCCGCGCTCGCAGCCTGCAACGGCTGCGCCAGTTCGAGGAAGCGTTGACGGCCTATGTCGAAATCGTCAAACAGCCAGAACGGGATCGCCGTTGGTCCATGGCAACATTAGCAGCAGCAAGTTTGTTGGACGAACGCAATGACTTGGAGGAAGCGAATCGACTCCTAGAACTTCTCATCCGCCACCAAGAGCTGAACGATCGGATGGATCAGGTCTGGTATCAACTTGGCTGGGTTATGCACAAACAGGGCCACGCGGACGAAGCCGTTTCGGCTTTTAGCAAAATCCATCACGAATACCCTGAAAGCGAATACTGGGCCGACGCAACTTTTCGTTTGGCCGAAGCGGCCTTTAATGCGGATCGATTCAATGAAGCATCCAAACTGTTAACAACAATCACTCAGCAAGCTCCTGGCCAGTCAGATCCGCGGATCACACCCTACGCTATTTACTTGACGACAAAGATCGCGTTGAAACGAGAACGCTGGCCCGATGTGATTGCTTCGTCAGACCGATTGATCCGACAATTCCCATCCAGCTCGATTGTGTCCACCGCTGAGTTCTTGCAGGCCGAAGCGTATTACCAACAGCGTAGCTTTCGTCAGGCGATGAAACAATTCGAGCAGCTGGCAAATTCCAATGGCTCGGAATCGTCGTCCTGGCAGCCGCTTGTGCTGCTGAGAATGGCTCAAATCAAAGCATCCGAGCGAGACTGGCCGAAAGTCCGTGAGTTGATTAACAAACTGCGGACCGATTTCCCTGACTTCGACCGCACCTACGAAGTCGACTATCTCGACGGGCGACAATTTTCAGCTGCGGGTGACTTCGTGAAGGCTCGAACAGCCTTCCAACGCACCATCGACTCGAGTGACGGTCAGTTTACGGAAACCGCAGCGAAAGCTCAGTGGATGATTGGCGAATCGTACATGCATCAAAACAACTTCCCCAACGCCTTGCGTGCCTATCTAAAAACCGAGATGGTCTACGACTATCCGCAATGGCGATCCGCTGCTCTCCTCCAGGCCGGAAAATGCTACGAGCACACGCGGCAAGTGGATGAAGCCCGGAAGGTCTATCAACGTATCGACAATGAACTGCCGAAGACATCATTCCACGCGGCTGCTCGCAAACGACTGAATCGGCTAAGCATCCCCCCCCCAAAAAATGACATCCCATGAACCATCTTTCCAATCAACGGAGGCGTATCATGTATCGCCAGCTTTCTCGAGTTGCTGTCCTCCTCGGACTGGTGGCACTGACGATGATGTCGCCCTTACTAGCAACAAGCGCGATCGCGCAAAACTCGGCTGATCCGGTTGCAGCAAACACCGGGAATGAAGAAAGTGTCATTGCAACACGCGACTTATTCAGCGTGCTTCGAGACGGCGGTCCCATGTTGTTTTTGATCAGCATGTGTTCTTTCGTCCTGTGTATCTTTGTCTTTGAGCGATCGATTAGCTTGCGTCGCGGACGCGTCATTCCCAAGCCGTTTGTGAAGCGGTTCCTACTGCAATTGCAAGAGCAGCAGCTCAAGCCCGAGGAAGCCTTGGAACTCTGCGAGGAAAACCAAAGCCCCGTGGCGCAGGTCTTTGCTGCCGCCGTCAAGAAATGGGGCCGCCCCTCCGTCGAAGTCGAACAGGCCGTCTTGGATACGGGTGAACGAGTTGCAACTGGCTTGCGAAAATACCTGCGATTGTTCAACGGAATTTCCACGATCAGTCCGCTGCTAGGCCTGCTGGGCACCGTACTCGGCATGATTACATCGTTCAATTCAATCGCGTCCGCAGATGCGATGGGTCGCCCGGAGATGTTGGCAGGCGGCATCGCCCAAGCACTGTTGACGACAGCTGCTGGTTTGACGGTTGCGATCCCCGCTATCGTGGCCCATCTCCATTTCATCAGCCGAGTCGATCGGTTGATCATCGAAATTGATGATCTCGGACAGCAAGTCGTCAATTCCATCGCATCCGATGGGTGGCGAAAACCAACCGTCAAAAAAACAGCTCGGAAAACAGAACGCAAACAGGCCGCGTGAGGGCTTCGTCATGCCATTGAAGACATTTCAGGATGAACAACCGACTCTCAACCTGACACCGATGATTGACATCGTGTTCTTGTTGATCATTTTCTTCATGGTTGGAACAAAGTTCGCCGAATTGGAGCAGACCGTTCCGCTAGAAGTACCCAGCGTGGGAGAGGTGGGCGCACTAACTCCAGCACCTGAGAAGCGAATCATTAACGTCTACAACGACGGCTCGATCGTGCTTGATCGCCAAACAATGTCCATCGACGAATTAAAAACAAAATTAACCACGGCCACCGAACAGTACCCCAATTTAGGAATCATTGTCCGCGGTGATGCTCAGGGAGCATTCCAGAACGTTGCCTCCGTCCTTAGCGCCTGCCGGCACTCCGGCATCGATGACATGGCGATATCCGTACGGCTTACCCGCTAAAACGGCCGTTCCCATTCACGATGGAGACTATCAACATCATTCACATCGACCTGCTCTTCGCTCACTGGTTCCGCATCGGTCAGATCCAGCTCCCCTGGCTGTTGCTAGGGATCGGCTTTGGCGGATTGAGCATCGCGTTGTTGGTATTGATGCTGTCGCGACTCGGACACGCTCGCCCGGTACAGAAGTGCGTGATCCTTTCAGTTTATGCCCACTTTCTGCTGCTCGGATTCGCCTACGTCTCAAACTTTCTCCAAGACCCACGGCCGACCGGAAGAGGTCCCGGAATGAAGGTCACCTATATCGATTCGGACGAAAGTCAAGATCTGCGTTCTGGCAGCGAACCGTGGGAGCAAGCGCAACCGATTACCAGCGTAGAGACGGCTGAGCTCCACCCCGAACAGCCACCTGTTACTGTCGAAGTGCCAGCCCCGAACATCACGCTGACTGAATTTGAGACCGACATTTCAGATTTATTGCCTGCAGACGTTCCGACGGAACCCAAGCCGACCCTGGAAGTAACTCAAGCCACCGAAGCGGCGGCCCTCGATAAACCCTATCTCGACCCAGCGCAAGCGGACTCAGTTACCCCGTTGGCCAACAATTCGGAATCGACGGCTGGGGTCGAAAACTTAGCAGAGCAAGCGGTCGAAGAATCCCAACAAGAAAACGCACAAGTCCAAGCTCTATCCGACGTTAAACCAGATGCGTCTCAAGGTGAAATCGGTGTCAGTCGGCAAGATCGCACTCAAGCATCCCTGGCATCTGTAGGAACCGCCGGACTTGCGAGTGCGAATACGAAAACGGCGAGCCAGATAGCAGGTAGGCCGCGCCAACCGGCCGTGCCAGACTTGTATCGAGCCCGCCAAGGCGAAGAGCGACTCGAATGCGTTCTTGCTCAAGGCGGATCGCGGGAGACCGAGCAAGCAGTCGAAGACGCCTTGGAGTGGTTCGCGTCAGCTCAGTACCCCGGTGACGGTCGCTGGAGCACACGAGCCTGGGGAGGCGGCCAAGAAACGCGAGATTTTTCCAACATTCATTCCTCGCGGATGATTCATGCGGACACGGCACTCACCGGCCTTGCGTTACTCAGTTTTTTCGGCGCTGGCCACACACATCTCAATAGCCCCTATCGAGAGAACATCGAGCAGGGAATCCAGTTCCTCTTCAGCCAACAATCGGCCTCGACAGGCAGTTTGGCCGGTAACGCAGGGCCGTTCGTGGCAATGTATTGTCACGGCATTGCCACCTTAGCCATCAGTGAAGCTTACATCCTAACAGGCGACAAACGAATTCGTCCCCATCTCGATGGAGCAATTCACTTCACGCTGAAGTCACAACATCCCAGGACGGGCGGTTGGAGGTACAAACCCGGCGATACGGGAGACACGAGCCAATTCGGTTGGCAGCTCATGTCTCTGATCAGCGCCCGTTCGGCCGGCATCCAAATCCCAGAACACGCCTGGCAAGGGGCAAACCGTTTTCTCCAACAGGTATCACTCGGTAAGCATGGTGGGCTCGCTTGCTACAACCCGATCCGTAAGGTTCCGTCTCACACGATGACCGCTGAAGCCTTGATGTGCCGCATTTTTTTGCAAGGATCTGCAAATCAAGCCGCCATCGAAGAGGCTGCTAACGACGTGTCACATCATGGACTAGGACAAGCGCCAACAAATCTCTACTACCTCTATTACGCGACTTTGGCGCTGCACCAACTACAAGACCACCGCTGGACGGCTTGGAACCAAGCCGTCAGCAAAAAACTGGTCAGCAGCCAGTGCACAACACCAGGAAAGCTTAAGGGCAGCTGGAACGCTGATAGTCGTTGGGGGCGGACGGGAGGCCGCGTCTATTCAACCGCCCTGGCGACACTCTGTCTGGAAAGCTATTACCGTTACTTGCCGTTTTACAAATCCCAAGTCAGAACTGCAAACCATAGCTTAGCGAATCCCCAACGGCGTTAACGACCATGCTGGAGGGAACCCAAAGCTGAATCATGGTTAGACCATGATTTCGTGGACCACCCGGCCGGCAACATCCGTAAGCCTAAATTCTCGTCCCGCATTTCGAAATGTTAATCGCTTGTGATCGAGTCCCATCAGATCCAACAGGGTCGCGTGCAAATCGTGCATATGCACTTTATTTTCAACCGCTTCATAGCCATATTCGTCAGTTTCCCCGAAGGCCATCCCACCTCGAACACCCCCGCCCGCCAGCCATACAGTAAATCCACGCGGGTTGTGATCTCGTCCGTCTCGGCCTTGCGCAAACGGTGTTCGCCCAAATTCGCCACCCCACCAAACGAGCGTATCTTCGAGCAAGCCACGTTGTTTCAGATCCTGAAGCAGCCCAGCAACAGGCTTGTCGATCGCCATCGCATGCTTTTCATGTTGCTTGATATTTGAATGCTGATCCCATCGTGGCGTGTTCTTGTTATCGGCATAGTTCACTTGAATGTACCGTACGCCAGCCTCAGCCAGCCGACGCGCCATCAAACACTGCCTGCCGAATTCGTCGGTTTCAGCATTTCCGATCCCATATTGTTCAGTCGTTGCGCGCGACTCTCGATTGATGTCCAACACCCCAGGCGCCTCGCTTTGCATGCGATAAGCAAGCTCAAACGACGCGATAGTCGCCTCCAGTTCATCATCTTGCTGATTCAACAACTGCCCTTGATTGATCGCTTGCAGGTAGGCTAATTGCCGCCGTTGCTGTTCGTCTTGCCAACGGGGATTATTAAGATTGGCTATCCCTGTTGCGTTGATGGCCACCCCAGCACGCCCCATGGCCGTGCCCTGGTAAACCGTGGGTAAGAAGGCATTCGCGTAATTGCGGGGCCCGCCCTTTGTCGCGGGAGGACTGATGGTAATGAATCCAGGCAGGCTCTGGTTTTCAGTACCCAAACCATAGCTCACCCACGCTCCGACGGACGGGCGAATTAGATTGGTAGCGCCCGTATGCAGAAACAAGGTTGCCGGTCCATGAGCCACACCTTCGGTATGCATACTGCGAATAACGCAATAATCATCGACATGTTGTGCCATGTGTGGGAAGAGTTCGGAAACAGCTTGACCGCATTCGCCATATTGCTGAAATCGCCAAGGTGATTTAAAGACGCGTTCGGCAGTGACTTTGCGCGTTCGCGCCACATAAAACTCAATCTCTTTCCCGTCATCCTGATTCAACCTTGGCTTCGGATCATAGGTATCGACCTGACTTGGACCTCCCTGCATGAACAAAAAAATCACTCGCTTTGCGCGCGGGGAAAAATGGGGTGTTTTGCCCGCCATCGAGGGAGCCGCCGCTGATTCATTGCACAAGCCCGCCAAGGCCAATGAGCCAAACCCGCAGCCTACCGACTGCAACAACTCTCGTCTGGAAGCCAATCGACTCATCAAAACCACCTCAACGGTTAACGGAGATACCGAAAATCCAAGCAAGCGAAAAGCGATTGCGCCACCATCGCCCAAGTATCACCGAGCATCACGCCCTCGGCTTGTACCTCTTCGACGAAATGTTTTGTCTGCGACAATTCATCCGTCGTCGCTGGCCGACCCAGAACTCGCCAATGCAGCCAATGTGTCCGCTGCTGGAGTGTTGCTTCCGAATCGACCAACATCCATTCTGCCAACCGAGAGGCTTGCTCGATCACGAACGGGCTATTCATCATGAACAACGCCTGAGTCGCTCGTGTACTCACATTGCGTCGGCCAACAACGATATTTGCATCCGCAACGTCGAATACATCGAATAGATCAAGAGACGAATTGCGAAATACGGGCACATATGCGCCGCGACGAACCCCCAAAAACTCATAACCAAATTCAGAAGTTGCCGCCGGGGAAACGGACGGGCCGCCCAAACTTCGGTCCAGCTGCCCGCTGCAGGCCAGAATCGCATCGTGCAGCTGTTCCGCCGTGAGTCGACGCCGGTGGCCACGCCAAAGTGAACGATTCTCGGGATCGGCCGCAGCCGACTCAACGTCGATCGTAGACGACAACTGGTAGGTACGAGAGTGCACCACCTGTCGAATCAAGTGCTTTAAAGACCAATCGTGCTGAATTAATTCAGCCGCCAAATAGTCCAACAACTCAGGATGTGTTGGCGGTTGTCCTGTGCTGCCAAAGTTGTCGGGCGTCGTGACCAGACCGTTCCCCAAAAGATGATGCCAGACCCGATTCGCAATGACCCGAGCTGTCAACGGATTCTTGTCATCACAAATCCAAGCTGCCAGTTCTCGCCGACCGCTCTCCTCTGGATTGAGTCGCCAATACTCGACCTTGTCAGCCACTCGCAGGAACCCGCGTGCCACGCGCGGACCTGGATTGTGAACGTTGCCACGAATGCAGATACAAGCGTCTTCTGGACTCTTCTCATCACGGACGGACATTACCTTGTCGGGTTGCTCTGGAGCCTCCGCTTCAAGTTGCTTTAATTTTGCCTTGAGTTCGTCAAGCTCGGCTTTGATCGTCGCCGCTTGACCTGAGTTTGGCTCAGCTCCCTCAGCCACCTCGGTAAAGGGTTGTTTTAGGAACTGAACCGCATCGATAATCACATGCCCTTCTGTTTGCCCGTTCTCGATCACAACTTCAGCAATGGATTCAAAGTGAAATTGACCGAGTTTCTCGAAGAGTTGGTCCACAGCGGGCGTCTGCGTTTGATTGACGATGACACGCTCTTCCCCGTCGGCATGCTTAATCCGAACGGGCACTTTCGAGCAACGGTTTTTCCCTGGGGAATAAGAAAGACGCACTTCGTAAACGCCAGATTCCAGATCGGAAAGGCGAACCTTCGCTTGTGACTCGCCCTTGTTTTGGTTGCCGTCGTGGCGGTAACCGACACCTACATACCTGGATGTGTGGGACGACTCGATCCAAGATCCCGTCATTTCCATTTGACGATCGTCCACGATCACGCCAGGCAGCGACTTGACCGATACGGAAGCAATCGCAGTAGCAGAATCCTGCTCCAACTGTTTTTGGCTTGCGGCGATTCGATCCTTGAGATCTTTTACTACAGTCCCATACATTTCAAGCTTGCGACGATGTGACTGCTTGACAGGCAGTTCCCGTTCAATGGGATTTGATACGTTGGCATGGACCAGCGTTTGGGTGCTGCGAAAAATACCCGCCAGTGCATAGTAATCTGACGATGCAATTGGATCGAATTTATGATCGTGGCAACGGGCGCAACCGATGGTCATTCCCAACATCGAGCGTCCCAAGGTGTCGAGTTGTTCGTCGACCACCTCCATTCTCAACAATTCTTTGTCCTGCAGCTCGTAATTGGTGGGGCCTAACGCAAGAAATCCAGTCGCCGTCAACTGACGTTTGCGATCATGATCAGACGCAAAGGGCAACAGGTCGCCAGCAATCTGCTCGGTAACAAACGTGTCGTAAGAAAGATCCTCGTTGAATGCAGTAATCACATAGTCTCGATACCGCCAAGCATCCCGAAAAATACGAGTCCTTCCCCCACCGCTTGAATCCGAATAGCGCACAACGTCAAGCCAGTGGCGTCCCCAATGAGGGCCGAAATCGGCCGAAAGCAACAAGCGATCCACAAGTCTCGCGTAGGCATCGGGGGATTCGTCTGAAACATATTCCATTATTTGGCTCGGCGTCGCCGGAATCCCAATTAGATCGAAGTAAAGACGTCGGATCAGTTCAACAGGTTTCGCCACCGGGTTCGGGTTAACCCCAAATCGTTGGTATTGGTCATTCACAAATCGATCAATGGGTGATCGAATCACCTCTGCGTTCTCGGTGGACCCTCTCTTCGTGGCGGACTGCAAGGGACGGAATGCCCAAAATTGACGGCCGGCCTCCAAATCAAACTGATGGATAGCGGGTGAGGATGAACCATCACGAGGGTCCGTCGCACCTCGACCTATCCAATCCTCAAAGTCATCAATCACACGCTGCGGAAGCTTGCCGTTGGGCGGCATTTCAAAATCTTCATAACGCAACGCGGAAAGGATCAGACTCTTGTCCGGGTCGCCGGGAACCACGGTGGCCCCCGACGGCCCTCCCGCTCGGATCGCGGCCCGATCATCTAATCGCAACCCTCCCTGCAACTCCTCGGAATCAGCAGCATGACACTCATAACAATGCTGAACCAAAACCGGCCGAATCTTCTGCTCGAAGAATTCAAGCTCTGCGGCTTGGTCTTCCCCCCAAGTCATCGCGGGCAACAAAAGCAACGCCACACTCGAGACGAGCCGCCAGCAAATACGCCAGCAAATACGCCAGCAAATACGATAGCAAAGAGCTAAATTCAACATCCAGGTGCACTCTTTGATGGGGAGCAGAACGACAAAACGGCTGACCAATTATAACAAATGGCCAACCAAATCTCGAAGCGGAATGCGGCTAGAACTCAAAGACATTCCTGCCAATCGGCCCGATCAATCGAACTCAGAGATCAAAACACGGCCCGAGCCTCCTACAACGGGAATCTCAAGCCAATTTACATGCGGAGCGGCTTTAAATTGTGCGTCGGTCAAAGGATCTCGTGCCTGCCGACTACCGTGCAAACGATAAATCCGTTTCCGATTGCCCAAATTATAAATAATGACAGCCCGTCGCCGCTGCCCGTTGCGAGCCAGGACCAACCATTCTTTGTCATCATTCGCCTCGACAATCTGCTCGTCCCCCTCAACGAACAGATCGAGATTTCCCCTTCGTAATTTAATCAGTCGCCGATACTCATCCAACAATTGCAAATCAGGTTGTACCGAATCGTTGGAACGAGGCCGACCGAACGGGTCCATTTGTTCGTTGTCGTAATCCAGATCAGCCCATAGCATGGGCTTCCGATTGTCAGGATCATCTGCCCCCCACATCCCCACCTCGTCACCGTAATAAATGTGCGGCGATCCGATTCCAGTAAATTGACGTAGGAGGATCATTCGCAGCTTCTGACGGGCAACCGAATCAGGACGATCCACACGATACTGCCGATCACTGCGTGGGTCCGTTCGATATTTGTACAAGCCGGGGTTGTAAATCGAAGTCAAGCTGCGGGGACTGTCGTGACCGGAGACCAAGCACATCAATGCCCGCTGAGTTGCCGGAGGAATAGCTTGACGCTGTTCGGCAAGCAACTTGACATAGCTGCTGGGCGTTTCGCGAGGAATGGCATTGGCGAACAAGCCGCGCGAAGCAACATAGCCCCGATAGTCCATAACCGAATCGAACACATCACCCTGCAACCAAGGCGCGGGGTCTGCGAGCCGCACAGGCCACTTGTCCCACCAAATCTCCCCCAACAAAATCGCCTCGGAATTGATGTTCTTGACAAACCCGCGGTAATCGTTCCAGAAAGCCAGCGGAAGTTCTGCTGCGACATCAAGTCGAAATCCATCGACACCATCGCTCGGGTCCCCATCAGCATTGGGATCAAGCCATCTTCGAGTCACCGCGTACACGTGCTGCTTGACATCCGGATGAAGATCCATTTGGCCATCATCCCGTTGGTGCCGCTTGAACTGAGGCAAATCAGGCACCCCGTGCCAGCCCCGATAAGCAAACTCATTTTCCGACGTCTGCGGATCGTCAAAAACGCTGACTTCGTACCAGTCCCGATAGGCCGACGCTTGCTGCTCCTGCACGAGATTCTGCCAAGCCCAAAAGGTAGTGCCCGTGTGATTCCACGAATAATCAACAATAAGCCTCATGCCAAGCTTGTGAGCTTTGTCGATAACCTCCAAGAACAAGAGATCGGCTGAACTCCATTGCCACGTCTTGGGATCTGCAGGATCTTCCAACTGCATTAAGCGTTCATCGCCCTCGGGATCCGGTCCAAAGTTACGATCTATGTGCCGATAGTGCCTTGCATCGTATTTGTGTAAAGACGGAGCATCGTTGACTGGATTGAGATAGATAGCCGTCACTCCCAGGTCGCGCAGATACTCAAGTTGATCCGAGACTCCTTGCAAGTCACCCCCGTATCGGCGCATGTAAACCGTCTTGTAAAAATCCTGATCGGGTCGGGCCCAATCCTCCAACTCATACCAATCCTGCTGCCAGCGAGTGGGCCGCCAACCAACCGGCTTCAGATGAGGCCAAGCTCCCTCTCCATCCCTGAGGCGGGGGTCGTTCGTGGGATCACCATTCCGAAATCGCTCGACGAAAATCTGATACCAAATCACCGACTGGGACCAAATCGGCGCACGACGGCTCCGTTCGGGCGGCTCATCTCCCGCGACGCTGCCGGCGAGAAAGAGGCTGAGAATAAGACTGGTCAGAATTGGTTTGGAGCGAGCTGTCATGAATGCCATTTTTAACATCGATTCAATTCGGTAAAGCCGATCTCACACCCCCCCAGTTTAACTACTATCGGAACCGTTGCCGCTTAACTCGGCTATTCCGCCCGGATTTCAAGCAAATTTATCGTGAAATGGGAATATCAGCCAAGATCAACGGGCGAGATTTCAGTAAAAACAGAGGGATCCCACAGCGTTTCAAGCTCCAGGCACAACGGAGCTTAGTCCGATCGACCGTTTGACAGCTTCGGTAATCCGGAGATACAATGAGATAGAGTTGAGCGGTCGGATGAGCGAGAGTCGCAGTCGGCAGCCCCAACTTCGTCGGTTCTGGCGCAGCCCATTCAGGGCACCACGCCCGCTTTCGCCGCACATGAATGACGTTCCCCCTTTTTTTCTCGTTACGTGCGAGGGCGAAATTGATGTCTACTTTCTTTGTTACTGGCGTATCAAATCCGCTGCTTGCCTTCGGAATGCCCGGACCGCTGGAATTGATGGTCGTGATGGCGATCCTGCTATTGTTCTTCGGACACCGACTGCCAAGTGTCATGCGTTCTCTCGGACGTGGTGTTGTTGAGTTCAAACGGGGCGTTCATGGCGTCGAGGAAGAACTCGAGTCGGCGGGAAAAGACACGAAAACAGACGAGAGCTAAGACCATTTGATAGGTCTTGGCTGGCATGCAGCCTCTCGGATTCTTCTCTCCCCGTAATCTCTCGAGCGAGTCATATCGATGTTTGGTCTAGGAATCCAAGAACTGATCGTGATCGGTGTTGTCGCAGTAGTCCTCTTTGGCAAACGCTTGCCGGAAGTCGCTCGGTCGTTGGGCTCGAGCTACAAGGAGTTTCGGCAAGGCTTATCCGAGATTCAATCAACCATGGACTTTTCAAGCAACTCCTACCAAGCTCCTTCCCCAAGCTCTGCGACACCTTCCTATCACGAAGACGCAGACGTAGACGATTACGAAGAACCGACGGCGCCAAAATTCGAGTTACCTAAACCACAAGGTGAGTCGTCGGATTCAGGTGATGGAGCCAATTAATTCGGATCGCCCATTTGTGAATAAAAGAAGGCTCGAGCATGACAGCTCGAGCCTTTCTTCGTTTACGACAACCATTACCTGGACCTAGGATCGATGACGTCGTCGGATTCGTGAGCCCAACAAACTCGTAGCAATGATTAGCAACACCGCGCTCGAGGGCTCCGGAACCGCGTTGACTGCGGGCACGACACCTCGTTCAAAACCGCCATCGGTAAAAGCTGCGACAAAATCGCCACTGTCGAAGACCTTGTCGCCATTCCAGTCTCCCTGGGTCCAGCCCGCCGTTTCGCCCGTTTCGAACTTTCCTTCTTGGAACACCAACACGAAATCAGAACTATTGAATTGGCCGTCCAAATTAGAATCACCAATCCAGGTTCGCTTCAGTTCCTTGACCCACACTTTCCTATCTTCATAATCGGTCCCACCATCGGCATTCAAATCAAAGGCAAGATCATTGGCTAACATCCCGTCGGCCAACGCATCCAGATCACCGGCATCCAAATCTCCGCTTCCATTGAAATCTCCCGTCGGTCCGATGCCTCCGCTGGCAAGTCTCACGTTGTCAATACCAATGATTTCGTTTCCCCATGTGCTCAACATTGCGAAGCGCACGATTAGCTCATCACCACCGGCAGGGATTGTCCAGCTAAAATCTTCGAATTCAGTTTCAGGAAGACAAATCTCGCCTTCCTCGCCAGGAACCTCACCATTACTCAAGCCCTTCAAGCAATCACCCGCCTGACTTACTCCCCAAAATTCATCCAAGACGATTGGATCGCCATCCAGTTCCACTTCCACCCTCAGATAGTCTCCCGGCTCAAAATCCGCGGCGGTCGCTGCCAAAGCAGCCGTCAGACTCAGGTCGTCCTTGCCACTGACCGAGAGCGGACCAATTTCTAAAGTACGTTCGCCACCATCACCAAACTTGTTCAGGGCTGCCCCGACCAAGTAGCCCTCGCCTTCAGGGTCCGGGTTGAAAGCGCCGAGCAACGGATCTCCTGCTTCGATCACAAAGAGCGCGGCAGTATCTTCACCCGTGTCCGGATCCTCGGTAATCCCGATCGCTTTCCCACCGTTATGAAGCTTTCCAATCGTTTGCAGAGTCGTAAACTCTGTCGTCCAAGGAATCTCTCCCGTCTTGCCTCCCAGCACGGGATGCCCCTCGTGCTCTGTCGGTACGGTCAATACCACCGGATCCAAAAACTCGACTGCAGATCCAATACCGGCGATGGCCGTATCATCGTGATCCGAACCACTGAAGGAAATCAACGGCACTGGCAATTCAGAAAAGGCCGTCGAGGCAGCCTCGCTCGTGTGAATTACCACATCAAAATCATCAGACACATCAGCAGGATCAATCACTTCCTCTAACTCGTATCCTGACGCTTCCAACAATTCGGCGATGATCAGCGAGCCATCGGCAAACTCATACCCCGGAAAAAAACCTACCTTGGCGGCCGGCTTATTTTCGACAGCCCATTCGACAAGCGACAACCATACTTCGAGCGACTCGGGGGCGGGGTCTTCCGGAAACATGTCGTGCGACCACAAAATGGCCGCACGCTTGGCGGGCGCGTTTTGTTGAAGCCCAATTTGGTCTGCGTCAAAGTTCAAACCAAAAACACCGGGCCCCGAATCACCTGTGAATTCAAAACCTGGGTCGTTCAGCTCGTATCGACTACCGTCTCCGTCTGTTTCGAAGGTTTCCTGATGTAAGATCTCGCCACGAACATTTGACAATCCGGCGAGCCCAAAAAGACCGCAAGACAAAATCAACAGTGGCCAGTCGCTTGTTTTTGATTTTTGCAATCGGATCATGGTCAACTCCTCAACTTAGAACGATGCCATCTTTGCACGAAACAGCGCGTCGCGTTGCTTTTGAAGCAAAGTAAAAGGAACCCGCAAAGTTATAGAAAAACACAGAGCCGACGTGCAACGTTTTTCTGGAATGGAGTCGAACATCTGTCGACATCCGACCGAATCATTACGTTTTTCCGTCACCCACCCAGCACTAATTCGCCACCCGGGGACAAACCCTGAAAAATCTGCTGTGATGATCCGCCCAATGTAAAACGCAGCGCAATTCTCGGCGACTTATCCGACCTGACTTCCGACTACCCCCAATAAGTCATCATCCGCACGGCCCACACAAACAGCTTTCCTGTTCCGTGCGGCTCATTGTTCACAAGTCAAAAACCCCATCGGACAATCGCCGCTGATCGGATAGACGCCACATCACAATGGCCCCAGACATTCATCCGCCGACGGCTTGCGCCATGCACGACCGATACGACAAAAGAATTGGCAATCCCAGCCTCCCAACGAACGGGCACTGGTTAGATTCACGCGCCATTGAACTCAACATTTTCTCGAACCGTTGCAACTTCGTCGGAACAACCGTTCAACTTTATCGGAACAAAAAGTGTTCCTGCGAGCTACTAATCCGCTTCGGCGAGATGAGCACTTATCACGTGGAAAAGTGCCTCATGGCAAGCACGACCTTCACACAACATTCGGATAGGGGCAAGTTTCGGAATCTCAATCTTGACACAACTTAAATTGTTGAAGAGGTCCAGTTCTGCTCGACCTGACCACTCGGATATGTCCTGAAGGAATTGCCAGCGTTGTCTTCTGCTTCGCGACGCGATCCCTCATTTCCAGCAGTTCGTTTCGATTTCACCATCCATTACGGATTTGGCAAGAGAGATAAGCAGGAACAGGTTTTTGCCCCTTCAAGCCAGAGCAACGTCGAGCATCCGGGTAATTGCATAGGGATATCTTTGCAAACAGGATGACACGGGTTAGACTACCCCGACACACGAAGAAAGTCGGAGAGTCCTTTAAGGGAGAGTCCGCACTTTCGATCTCGATCAGGGCGATTGGCTCAGTTGGTTAGAGCGCCGCATTCACATTGCGGAGGTCACAGGTTCGAATCCCGTATCGCCCATTTAGAATTTGCTCTGATTTCTGCCAGTCGGCATAGATTTACTGCTTTCAAAGGACTGTGAGTAATTTGCTCAGAGTCCGATTTCTCTGCCATGTTTTTCGTACATTCACGAACTTTACTGAGCTGCGATGCGAGGTGTGGCGTCGAGCAGCCTCGAAATGCTCGTTGGCGAGGTGGGCGTCGTGATATCGGAAGATCGTATCAGCAATGCCCGAACCGAACGGCTTCGGAAGTGACACGAGGTTTTAGGTGGTGAATCGATCACTTTGTTCCGTTGGCAAAATAGTATCGATGCGGGTGGCTTGCAGCTAGTTTCGCACGTCAGGTCGAATATAATCGAGGTGCGAAGCATTTACCGATCATCAAATTGCGATGAGCAAAATGTCTCTGTCGTGACGCGTTTCAAACGAATGGTCATAGCCCAAAAGATGTTGTCACATGCATCACAGAATTCTACCGATCGCAATTCTGCTTGCTGCGAGTTCAGTCGGCGCCTCCGATCGGAACGTCGAACGTGAGCGACTCGATTTCTTTGAATCGAAGATCCGTCCTGTCCTCGTCAAACAGTGCTATGAATGCCACGCCGTTGATTCGAAGAAGCTAAGTGGCGGTTTGCTCGTTGATTCCCGGCAAGGTTTACTGCAGGGTGGCGAATCGGGTCCTGCTATCGTGCCAAACGCCCCGCAAGAAAGCCTGCTAATCTCCGCTCTGAAGCATGATGACTTCGAGATGCCTCCGAAAGGCAAATTATCCCAGCAGGTGATTGCTGATTTCGAAAAATGGATTGAGGACGGAGCGACTGATCCACGTGACACCACGAAGCAGGTGATCAGGCCGGAATCCATCGATATCGCAGCCGGCCGGAAGCACTGGGCTTATCAGCCGCTCCAAACACCGGCTATCCCCAAAGTGTCGGATGCCGCCTGGCCTGCCAACGACATCGATCGCTTTATCCTCGCCAGGCTGGAGTCGGCGGGACTGCCACCCGGTCCCGATGCGAGGGAAATCACCCTGATCCGTCGGCTACACTTTGACCTTATCGGCCTGCCTCCCACACCGGAGCAGATCGCTCGGTTCGTGGACAACACGTCGCCCGAGGCGTATGAGAACCTCGTTGACCAATTAATGG
Organism: Pirellulaceae bacterium; assembly: GCA_029243025.1. NCBI lineage: Bacteria > Pseudomonadati > Planctomycetota > Planctomycetia > Pirellulales > Pirellulaceae > Pirellulaceae bacterium. The sequence goes on from JAQWSU010000032.1 coordinate 133,991, forward strand.
AATCACCCCGCTTCGGTGAACGTTGGGGCCGTCACTGGCTCGATGTATCGCGTTTCGCCGAGTCAATGTCGTTGCGTGGAGCCTTGCTCAAACATGCCTGGCGTTATCGCGACTACGTAATTGAATCGTTCAATAACGATAAGCCCTTCGATCAGTTCATCACACAGCAGCTCGCAGGCGATTTATTGGACGCATCGTCAATCGACGCACAGCGGCAGAATCTGATCGCCACAACGTTCCTGGTAATGGGTGACGCGCTCCTGGAAAACCAAGACAAGAGCCAACTCGACATGGATGTTGTCGATGAACAGCTCGAGGCAATAGGAAAAGGGCTATTAGCCCAAACGATTACCTGCGCGCGTTGTCACGATCACAAGTTTGACCCCATTCCCACCAGTGATTACTACGCTCTGGCAGGGATTCTCAAAAACATTCAAGGTTTGACACACGCCAATGTCTCCAAGTCGATCGAAATCCCCTTACCAATTTCGGAGGAGGCAAAACGAGAACTGGAGATCCACAATTCGACAGTCGCCAAATTGCAAAGCGAAATCAAAACGCTAAAGCTAAAAGAAGCCGGAAACGACCTGCTCCCATTGCAGGTAAAAGACCTACCCGGTTTTGTCGTGGACAACCCAGATGCAAAAGTCATCGGCAAGTGGAGTAAATCCAACGGCATTTTGAACCGCGTAGGTTCTGAGTACCTCGTGTCTAAAACCCTTGGCAGCAAAGTCATTTACCCCGTGACCTTTCCTGGGGCAGGCAAATACGAAGTACGTATTACGATTGCCCAGCACGCAAACCGTGCCCCTCAGGCCCACGTCATCGTTCACCATACGAACGGAAAAGAATCCTTTCGCATCGACCAGAGACAGAACCCGGGCAACTTTAACGAGTCCAGCTCGGATGGCTATTTTCAATCGTTGGGTTCTTATGCATTTCCATCAGGCCAATCGGATGCGGTCGAGATTTCGGTCCAGGATAGCGGTGGCCTGGTCGTTGCCGATGCAGTTCAGTTTCTGCCGGTCGACAACGACAGCAAAGTGACAATTCCTCCGATATCTCAATCAGTCAAGGGGCTTTCACTTGCCGAACGACAGGCCCTCAAGAAGCAAATCACCGAACTGACGACGGAGCTTTCCGCCCTGAAAAAGCGAGCACCGGACAGCGAACTGGTCAATTCCGTCGTTGAAAACTCGAAGCCGGCGGACTTAAAGATTCATATCCGTGGCAGTATCGATAATTTGGGCGCCATCGCTCCTCGCGGTATTCTGCAGGTCGCCCACTATGGCCCTGCCCCCAAGATGCCCACCAACGCAAGCGGCCGCTTGGAACTGGCCCACTGGATCGTCGATCCGGCCAATCCGCTGACAGCCCGCGTGATGGTGAACCGCGTGTGGCACTGGCTGATCGGCGCGGGGCTGATTCGCACTGTCGATAACTTTGGCACAACGGGTGAATCGCCCTCGCATCCCGAGTTACTCGATCATCTGGCCGTCCAATTCGTGCAACAAGGCTGGTCTGTAAAGAAACTGATCCGGACGATTGTGCTTTCCAGAACTTACCGCCTTTCATCCATGCGAGGCGAGCAACCAGAAGACCCAGAAAATCGACTATTGGCTCACATGAATCGTCGCCGGCTGGATGCCGAGTCACTGCGTGACACGATGCTGTCGGTTGGTGGCACATTGAATTTCGAGATGGGAGGTGCCACTTTTCCCGCCACTCTTAAAACAGACGTCGGCTTTCAGTTCCAGACACCACGGCGCAGTGTTTACGTCCCCGTATTTCGCAGTAGTTTGCCTGAGCTGTTTGAATTGTTCGATTTTGCCAATCCCAGCATGGTGACCGGTCGCCGCCACGTCAGCACAGTTGCTCCGCAAGCATTGTTTATGATGAATCATGCATTCGTTCGCTCGCAAGCCCAGCTCACTGCGGAAAGTATTTTAAACGAATCGCAACCCGAAAAAGCGAATCGCATCGACCACGCCTATCTGCTAATTCTCGGACGCCATGCGACTGAAGAAGAGATCGCAATTTGCCACCAGTTTTTGAGTTCGGTGAATGACACGACTGAAAGCGGCCGAGTCGCGGCCTGGACACAGATGGTGCAATCCCTGTTTTCAACTATCGAATTTCGCTACATCCGTTGACCAAGGTGAGATTTCATGCCTCCCTTTTATAATCGCATCACTCGACGAGCAGCACTTCAGCAAGCGGCCTGCGGTTTCGGCAGCTTGGCTTTGGCCGGATTATGTGCTGACTCTGTTCAAGCGGTAAACCCGCTCAAAGCCAAAGAGCCACATCTCCGCCCCAGAGCGAAACGGATTATTTTTCTGTTTATGCAGGGTGGGCCAAGTCACGTCGACACGTACGATCACAAGCCGTTGCTCTACAAAAATGACGGCAAACAAATGCCGTTCGATGACGCGCGGACAATCGCGAAGACGGGAAAGCGTGCAACTTCTCAGCGTGTGATGAAACCCATGTGGAAGTACAAACAATACGGAGAGTCGGGCCGACAGGTTTCTGATTTATTCTGTGAGACAGCGAAGCATTCTGACGACCTCACCTTTATTCACTCAATGCACACCGAAGGTGTGGCACACGGACCGGCTACGTTGTTCCTGCACTGTGGTTCAACCACTTTTGTGCGACCATCATTCGGCTCCTGGGTTACCTATGGCCTGGGGTCAGAGAATGAGAATTTGCCAGGCTTCATGTCCCTGGGACCGATCACCTCATCTGGCGGTGCTCGCAATTACGGTAACGCTTTTCTTCCCGCGGTAAATCAAGGCACAGCCATTGGCAAGAACGGGATGCTTGATCAGACCGCAACGATTAGGAACCTAAGCAACGCGAATTTGTCGAATAACGACCAACTAAGACAACTCCAATTTTTGCAACGTCTCAACACAGAGCAATTAAAGGGGGGAAGTCAAGACTCTGAATTTGAGGCGCTCGTCAGCTCCTACGAGTTGGCCTGGCAGATGCAAAACCATGCTCCTGATGTGCTGGACTTAAGCCAAGAGACACAGAAAACGATGGCGATGTATGGCATCGGTGAAAAGGCGACTGACAACTTCGGCCGCCAGTGCCTGATGGCGCGCCGACTGTGCGAAAACGGCGTTCGTTTTGTACAAGTCACCTCGGGCGCTTCGGGTGAGGTTCCCAATTGGGATCAACATTCAAAATTGCCCCAACACGAAATGCAGGCAAAGGCGGTCGACAAGCCAATCGCAGGATTGCTGCAGGACCTAAAGCAGCGTGGACTGTTGGAAGACACTATCGTCTGGTGCAGCGGTGAGTTTGGCCGCACGCCTTACGCTGAAAAAGATGGCACGGGCCGCGATCACAATGCCGATGGATTTACGACATGGCTCGCTGGCAATTGCTTGAAGTCCGGTTTCGCCCACGGTTCCACGGATGAGTTTGGGCACAAGGCAGTTGAGAACAAAGTCCACATGCACGATTTGCACGCGACGTTGCTGCACCTGCTGGGAATCGATCACGAGCAGCTAACCTACCGATATTCAGGGCGAGACTTTCGATTGACGGATGTCCACGGGGCGCTGGTCAAGGAGATTATGACGTAGCCTAAGCAAACGCTGCGATGCGTAAAAAATGCCCAAAACACGGTTACAAAAGATCAAAGTTAGTCCAAACGATCACGCCAATCTCTTTCGCTCCCGTTCGATCGCCTGAAGCGATTCGCCAATTGATTCACGAATCAAGCGATCCGCAAGCGAATCCAGTGGCGTGTCATCGCGATTAATAATGATTAATCTCCCGCCTCGCACTTTGGTCAATTTCGGCAATTCGGCAGCTGGAGTCACCACCAATGATGAACCGATGGCAAATAGCAACGATGCCTCTTCGCACCATTGCACAGCCTCTTGTAAAATATCTTGCGGCAACGACTGCCCGAACGAAATGGTGGCATGTTTGAGACGGCAACAACTGCAGCTCGAACAAGTTGGAACCTGATCATGCGTCAAAAAAGACTCAACAAGAGGCTCGGCGTCGTAGCGAGCAGAGCAATCCAAACAGATGATTTCTCGAGCCGTCCCATGCAATTCCAAAACCTGCTTCGAACCGGCCAATTGGTGTAACCCATCGATATTTTGGGTGATCACACCGTGGATCAACCCCTGCGTTTCCCAAGCTGCAATAATCTGATGCCCTACATTCGGTTGCGAATCAGCAAAAGCACGATGACCTTCTGATTTTTGCCGCCAATACTCGTGGCGAGCCTCTGGACTTGCTAGAAACTCTTCGTAGTAGACCGTCCGATACTTGGTCCAGACACCACCGGGCGAACGGAAATCAGGAATGCCACTTTCCGTACTAATTCCCGCCCCAGTAAAGACAACGGGCTTGTTCGCCTTCATCAGCCAAGAGGCAATTTGTTTTGAAACATCCCGATCATCGACCACGATTCACGACCCTCCACTTCCGTTCCAGGCTGTCAACTTCAATTACGTCGAAATAATGGTTTCGTGAAAGCCGCGTTACTTTCACTCTCATTGACGAGTTTCTCACAAAAGACGTCTGAATGCATCCTCTTCCAGCCACCCCATAAAAACGACCTCGCACGACTCATCACGCCCTTGCTTCTAGCTGGCTTGTGTCGCCAGATACCAATCACGAAGCACCCGATCACAGAAACCAATGGACTGTTTTGCTCGCGTCATCGAAATTACCAACGACATGCCTCCTTTCGGTCTTCAATTCAATCAACGTATATTGAAAGACTGATTGATTCGCAGCATCCGATCACCAGTGCACGATGCGGATAACTTACACCAATTTCATCTAATCCCAATCTTTCCGGTAAGCAAAGACACCATCCAACGATTCGGAAACGAGATTCCTTATGAATCAGCAGCAAGCGATCTTTGATTTATTCAACCTTTCGGGTCGAACGGCGCTGATCACAGGCGCTTCAGGCTGGCTAGGAACATCGATGGCATCTGCGTTGGCCGAAGCAGGCTGCCGAGTTGTCGTGACGAGCCGCCAAATTGATCGAGCTCGCCAGGTCGCCAATAGCTTGGCAACCCACGATGACCTTTCACACATCGCATTGCAACTTGATCAAATGGATCCAAACTCGATTCAATCGAGCTTTGCGGCTGCAATTGAAGCGGTGGGAAGGCTCGATATCCTGGTCAACAACGGACTGGAACTCGTCAAACAGGATCTGAACGACATCGATTTCGAAGGGTTCGCCCGCCATCAAGCCAATAATGCGGGCTATTTTGAACTCGCGCGCAAAATGCGGGACCATGCCGTCGAACTCGGTACCCCAGCAAGCATCGTTATGATCGGATCGATGTATGGAACCGTGGGATCCTATCCCGATACTTACCAAGGCCTGGGAACCGCCAGTTCGGTTGCTTACCATGCCCTCAAAGGAGCGACGCTGCAAATGACACGCCACCTGGCAGTGTATTGGGCAGGTGACAACGTTCGAGTCAATTGTTTGAGTCCCGGTCCATTTCCGAATCCCAATGCGAATCCCGATATCGTCGAACGACTGAAGACCAAATCACCCATGAATCGCATGGGGCAACCCGATGAACTTAAAGGCGCCTTGCTATTGTTGACTTCCGACGCAGGCAGTTACATTACCGGCCACAATCTGGTCGTTGATGGGGGTTGGACCGCCTGGTAACACAAATCGTGACAGTTGCAGCGGACTTCTTCGAATAATTTCTGCCCCGAGTAACCCGTCTCCGGTCAAACTTCTCCGCCCAGATTACTCGCCGTTAAGGCTACCCTGATGAAACGCATCAGAATCGCACAAATCGTGAGGACACGACTGTAGCGATTCGATCATCAAACAACCTCGCTTTGACTTGTAATTCGCTTAAAAAAAGAGCTTTTTTCACCTCCCGGCGCCACAATGGTGGGGAAGATCACCTGCCCCTTTCTAAGCACATTCTTTTTCATTTTCCAGAAATCGCAGATGAGTCAGTCAACGATTCTTCGGTAACCGATCGCATCAGTAAATTACAACCTCATCACGTCGTGCCCAATTCTTCGCTGCTTGACTTCCCAACACTTACCGGATGATGCGAGGCAGATTCTCAAGTGCGTCTTTCGAGCACCCCGTCGACCGATACTTGTCTGTCGGCAAACGCAATCATCTGCGTCGCACGCTTCGCGATATTCATGAATAATAAAAAAACAAAAGTGTCCAACCGGCGAACTCCCGCCACCACCGGATCGAAAGAAGATCATCAATCTTCCGTTACGAGTTATATATCGATTAGTAATTCATCCGCCGAAAATGCTACACCTGGTCATAACAACTAAAATTCACACACTCGTTATGGGGGCACTTATGATGATAATTATCCAGATCCAATCCCTCTAAGTTAACACAGTAAGATTTGGTCGTATAAAATCTAACCATAGAGTATCTTGCAAATTGGAAAATGAGCGGTTGTGCGTTTAAGCTTCGACCGATTTGTTACTCCAACACACGAAACACGATCGCCTTGGGGGGAAGGCAAGTACGACACAGGGGGGCCAGGCATTCACTCGATTATTCGATCAGCTGCCTAGTAGACAACTTTAAAATAAATCTTAGGTAGCCAGCAGAGATGAAAGCGACTGAGCCTTGAGGGAAATAAAATAAGATAATCCTTTAAGCTCGATGGAGGACACATCGATGGCTTCAGCATTTAGCAGTAGTAATCGCAGGTTAGATTCGACGGACGATTTATATCGTCGGTTGGAAATGGAGCGAACGAGACGAATGGAATTGGAATCGTATCTACGGAGACTTTGCACTCCGCAACGCTGGGCGAAGCATTGGGCGGAGACCACAGAACCATGGAGAGAGATAATCAAACTGTTGGAACAAAGTCATAATGATACGAATTGACAGCGATTCATTCACAACTCTGTGATTCGTTTCGCAAAATCCAGTGAAGAGTCACGGCTCGTTACGGGGCGAGCCTACTCTTTAGCTGCATGTCGATCGCTTTAGCGACTAACGGCGGCGAACGATCATTAGCATCGCTCGCTCCCAGGCAGGCGACCGACCGCTTGACGATTCACCTAACGCTGTCCAATCATCGTTGCGAAGGCATTCTTGCCGTTCACACACGGCATTCCCGTGCTGGTTGCTTCGAGTAAGTTATGCCTTGTCAGCATCTAACCCTTTGAAACCGTTCCAAGTCTCCTCGATATTTCGACGCCTACTTATTTTCTTACTCTTGTTCACGATCAATCAAACGGCCGGTATCACACAGGAGGCTTTGCCCTTGCCTGAGCAAACGGTCAATCGTTTACCCGTCAGGATCGCTTTTGGATCCTGTGCAAATCAAACGGAACCGCAACCAGTCCTGAAGACAGCATTCCGATCGCAGCCCGATATTTTCATCTATCTTGGCGACAACGTATCGGGTGACACACGTAACAAGAGGAAACTGCGCAATCAGTACCAGTAGTCGGTCGCAAGGAAGCATTCCAAGCTTTACGGCGAAACGTCACCCTCTTATCGATTTGGGACGACCACGATTACGGTGAGAATGACGCGGGACGTGAATACCCTCAGAAGGAGGCATCACGAGAGATCTTCCTGGACTTTTGGAACGTTCCGCAAACGAGTCCGCGTCGCAAACGGCCAGGCATCGATGGAGCTCACCGGTTTGTCAGTGGAGATCGAGCTTCCCAAATCATCCTTTTAGATACGCGTACCTTTCGCGATCCTTTATTGCGAAATTCCAACCCATTGCCTCCGAAGGCAAAATACAAGAATGATTACCGTCCGAACACTGCCCCGGGTAAGTCATTGATCAGATCAACCCTATGGCAAGGGCTCAGAACGCAATTGCTGAAACCGGCAGATCTCCGCATTATCAGTTCATCAATTCAATTCGCACATCAATACAACGGATGGAGATCTTGGACCAACCTACGCCGCGAGCGGGAAAAAATTTTCAACCTAATTCGAGATACGCAGGCAGCTGGCATGGTTTTTATTTCGGGAGATGTGCATTGGGGAGAGATTTCAATGCGAAAATCACCGCATACCTAACCCCCTGCACGATATCACGGCGAGTGGAATCACTAAAGAATGGGAAACAGTCGAACCCGACATCGATCGGGTAGTCGGCCCGGCCGTGCAGGCGAATCATTTTGGCCTGATCGCGATCGACTGGCAACAAGCTGTCCCGCCACACTCACGCTGCAAATCATCGATGTTAGCGGGGCTGCGAGACTATCCCACAAAGTTGACCGAAGCGACTTACAATTTTCGCGAAGCAGTCATCGGATTGTCCCTGTGCGCAATGCGACACTTCTCTCATCGTCGCAAGTAGAACACGAAGTCAACTAGACGTGATTCAGTTTGTTCAATCCGTTGTAAGCAGCCACCTTGTAACATTCAGCTAGAGTCGGGAAGTTGAACACGTTATTGATAAAGAACTCTGCGTCTCCATCCAATGCCATAACAGCTTGACCAATATGAATTAGCTCGGTGGCACCCGTTCCAATGACGTGAACGCCAAGAATCTTGTGAGTCTCTTGATGAATCAACATCTTGAGCATTCCCAAGTCGTCTCCCAACAGTTGCCCTCGCGCGATTTCCCGATACTGTGCAATTCCTGCTTCATACGGAATACCGCTGTCAGTTAACTCCTCCTCGTTTTTTCCAACCATCGAAATCTCGGGAACAGAATAGATGCCGTAGGGAAACAGCGATGTATTATAATTACCGACTTCATCGCAGCCGAATGCATTACAAATCGCGCGTCGGCCCTGTTCCATCGATGTCGAGGCGAGTGCGGGAAATCCAATAACGTCACCTGCAGCATAAATATGCGGTATATTCGTTTGATAATTGTCGTCGACCTGCAGACGTTCCCGATCGTCGAATTCGACGCCAACCTTATCAAGGCCAAGAGCGCCGCAGACTCCCTGCCGTCCCACCGCATAGAGCAGTGTTTCCGCGCGTAATGTTTTTCCTGATTCAAGTCTCGCCAACACGAGAGGTGCTGCAGCCCTCTCAGAGTCCTGGCCCTCCGTAATCTCCTCGATACCATCCACGCGTTCACCGAGGCGCAATGTAATCCCGCGTTGTCTCAAGAAATATTGAAAAGCGCCGGAAATTTCTTGATCCAGAAATCCCAGCAGTTGACTACGTCCCTCGACAAGCGTGACCCGAACCCCGAGCGTGGCCATCGTACAAGCGTACTCCGTGCCGATGACTCCCCCCCCAACAACAATCATCGTTTTCGGAAGTTTGTCGAGAGTTAGGACTTCATCACTGGTGAAGACAGAATTGAGATTAAAGGGAATGTGAGTCGGTCGCGCAGGACGGGTACCAACGGCAATTAGAAAACGAGAGGCGCGAATAAACTGTTCGCCGTCAGGACCTTCGATCGCCAGCGTATTAGGGTCGACAAAGCGCGCCGTCCCCCACAAGAGATCAATGTTATTGCGTTCGAATTGATTGCGGATCACATCCCATTCATGCCGAATCACCGTCTGAGAAACACCAACAATGTCTGCAATCGTGATGTCGCGTTTTACCCGGTAGGCTTGGCCAAAGAAGCCTCGCTTATTGGCTCCCGTTAGGTGCAGCGCTGCTTCGCGAAGTGCTTTCGAAGGGATCGTCCCTGTATTGATCTGCGCGCCGCCAAGCACATTGGTCTTTTCGACAATGGCGACGCTGCGTCCCAGCTTGGCAGCCTGAATTGCTCCCTTTTGACCTGCAGGCCCCGTACCGATCACGACGCAGTCGTATTCCTTCATATTAGCCGTCTCCTCAATCACGCTGAATTACAATGCTGAGGGGACAGCGTGCCGCCAGACTTCGCGTCCCAAGTCCCAAAAGACTTCACTGGTGAAGCCAACTGCGGTTAGCTGGCAGCGATTTATAACAAAAGAATGGCCGCTTAACCTAGAGGGTGTTTCCTCCATACACAGCAAGGAATCGAGTAATTATCTGACAAACGGGCCCCCTCATGCCATGTTGAAGGCTCAGATCGCGGCTCATCATTGTCGAGAATCGACGATTAAAATCAGCCAGAGGAAGGTCACCTTCCTTTTCCCTCACGGCGAACACCATAAATGTTGCCACTTTGCGTCAGAAGAATTAGGATGAAAGTGGAGGGTCAAACGCTTACTGCCACCGACTTTCACGTTTCCTGTTTCGGAACAACTCAAACGAGGAGTCAACGATGGCGCATCGAGTCGACCCCGTCTGGAAAGCAACCCTCTGCCTGCTCGTCCTCGTTGTCATCATGGGCGGAATCGTTTCCCGACGAAGCGAAGCCCAAGTTCGTCTACCGCCCAATCCCCGTTTGCGAGATCCCCGTTTGCGAGATCCCCGTTTGCGAGATCCCCGTTTGCAGGATCCCCGTTTGCAGGATCCCCGTTTGCAGGATCCCCGTTTGCGAGATCCCCGTTTGCGCAACCAACGAGTTCCCAACCAGCGACAGAATCGACGGCAACAAAATGGTCAAGCAGCGGCTGCGAACAATCGACAGCCGGTTCAAGACAACGCAAATCGCGTTCAACTCTCCCAAGGTATTCGTAACTTTGTGGAACAACAGTTGATTCCGGCCTACAACGCGCAGCAATCGGCATACATTTTACAGACGGCGCAAACTCGGCTCGCACGTGCAACCGACGAACAGATTCAAGAGATTGATCGGCTCTTAAAACAGAATGACGCTCCTTCGCTGGCTGCAATTTTGACGGACGCAAGGCTTCAAACGTTAAAATTAGCCGGCAGACGAGCTCCTAAATCATCGTTAATCGAATCGATATTAGTGATCGGCGAGGTGCAGCGTCGTCTGGACGAGTTCCTCCAGGAAATCGAATCCAATCCAATCATGAAAGATCCGTTGCCCAAACCAAAACAGCTGGGCGATTTTCGTGATTTGCTCTGGACCACCCATGTGGATCGAAATCGACTTTTGGTGGCCAAGCAATTGGTTGGGGTTGGCCGTATGATCCAGAGAAAAAAAGGGCTTTCCCGCACGAAGAACTTGAGCGAAGAACGGAAAGAGATCCTCAAAACAGACTTTCGCAAGACCGATCGAAGATTCCGTAACGCGTATAACGATTTGGAGGAACGAAGTCTTGAGTTACGTGTCAAACGCATCGGATTTGCAGTTCGCATTCTGACCCGATCGGAATCGCCGAAAGATCGCTTCCTCGCCGCTTACGCGGTTGGCGTTGATGGTCCCGATCTCATTGAATTACTCGATGAAGACCGCGGAAAATTTAATCGTTCCTTTTTGAACGAAGTCGACTTAGATACGCTTGAAGCGGAGATGCACTCAGGCGTTGAAAAAGCGGGTGACTTGGTGGCCAAAAGTCGGCTCCTGTTTGCCGGGTTGCATTGGTGGCGACGAGGGCGTTACGGCAGTGGCCCCATTGCGATGGGTTTGATCAAGGGACCAGCGGCAGCGACCAATGCTGGTGCGCGTATCGGTTTATTCATGCCGACGATCGCACCCACGCCGAGTGACCCCATGAAGGCAAAAATGGGGCAAATCCCCACTTTCGATCGGAGGCATCATTATTCATGGGCTTTTCAAGACCGAGACTTTCGCGAATACATGGCAGGACAAACCCAAGAAGTCGCAATTCGTGATGTTAACGACACCTTCCAAGGTGGTCACTTTGACGGAACCATTGAAGGACAATTCTGGTGAGGTGAGTTACCCCCTGCTGCAATCTGGACGGTTGCCACGAAAGAAACCACACGAAAAACGACAACCTACACGGGCCATTTCATGCCCAAGTCAAATCCCAATTTAGCCTATCGTGTGGTTGGCTACACCGAGTACGCAAACGCATTACAACATCTGGATAAACTCGCAAGCATCGCCTCCGAAGAGGAATTCGAGGCCATTGATCAGATTGTCACGTCGGAACCAGAATTCAAAATTTACACGAATCTTGCGAGAAAGATGCAACCTCCCGATACGACGCTCATCGAATCTCCCGATTCAGAGGACGATGATTACAGTCGGCACGGTTTTCGCTGGGTGACCGCCTTAGCACGCGTCGAATTGGCCGCAATAATCGCCGGCTTCACGCAACACCGGGCCCCCTTTCATTTTGTTGCCGGTACAGGCTATGACATCGACGAGTATCGTGAATTGATCCAAGATGGGGCAAGAACGCACTACTGGGGCCTGAAGAGCGATCCAATTTTCGCGAAGCTGAGACGTCGCTTTCAAGCGAATCCGTTAACCCTGACTTACTTGCGCAGAATGAATATAGCAACAGCTTTTCTACGTGCTTCAGGAGACGTTTCAGCGGGTAAAGATTACTCGGCACAACAACTCGGGGAAGTGCAACACTATCTAAAAACACTTCAAGGAATCCGAGAACGACTCAAAGTGTCCATCACGTTGTATTTGGCCGACGTGACTTCAAGATCACGAACCGATCGCTCCCGCAGCAGTGAAAAAAAGCTGTTGCAAATGTGCAATGAGGGAATTTGCCGAGAATTCGATTGATTGTTGGTGCGATTACACCGCGGTCTGGCAAACAAGACTAACGTTGCCCACGACGAGTTGTTCAATGCAGGAACTGCCCGCTAACCACTAAACGATCAAACTCGCAGTTCCTCTTGCTGAACTTGTGACTGACTCGCAAATCGCGATCGAACTGGAGCGATCTCTGCCTTGACAAATTCAGCGACCTGATCGGGCGCTCGCCCGACAAATTGCCGCGCATCGGTCACGGAGTCAAAATCGACGCCCTGAAATGCATCGTCGGCTTGCAACCGCTGTAAAAGGTCATTCGACCGACCAAAATTTTTGATCTCACCTGCAGCGGCCTGACTATGCACTCGAATACGTTCATGCAAGTCTTGGCGATCTCCTCCCAGAGCAACCGCTGCCATCATGATATTTTCGGTTGCCATGAAAGGCAGTTCTTCTTGCAGGTTGCGAGCAATCACTTCAGGGTACACAACAAGCCCCGACGCTACATTCTGATAGATGATCAGAATTGCATCGATTCCCAAAAAAGCCTGAGGCAGCACAAGCCTGCGATTGGCGCTGTCGTCTAAGGTACGTTCCATCCATTGGGTTGAAATCGTTTGAGCAGCACTGGACTGCAGGCTTGTCACAAACCTCGCCAAGCCACAGATGCGTTCACTCCTCATCGGATTCCGTTTGTAGGCCATTGCGGAAGACCCAATCTGATGTTTTTCAAACGGCTCCTCAATTTCTTTACGATTGGCCAGAAGTCGAAGATCTGTCGCAGCCTTGTGGGCACTTTGAGCGATACCCGAAAGGCTATCGAGGACCTGAGCATCCACTTTTCTCGAGTAGGTTTGGCCCGTGACCGCATAGACCTGTTCGAAGCCGATTTTCTCGGCCACCAACCGCTCTAATTGTCGCACCTTTTCACCGTCGTTATTGAACAACTCCAAAAAACTGGCCTGCGTCCCGGTTGTCCCTTTTACGCTTCGCGCACGTAACCGATCAAGCCGATGATCCATGTCCTCCAAGTCCAACAATAAATCTTGAACCCAAAGCGTGGCCCGCTTGCCAACCGTTGTTGGCTGGGCAGGCTGCATGTGCGTGTACGCCAAGCAAGGAATCTCCCTGTGCTGCTCGGCAAAGTCAGTAAGTCGATCAATAACGCTAAACAGACGACTTCGCACCAATTCCAACGATTCTCGAAGCAAAATCAAGTCCGTGTTGTCCGTGACAAAACAACTCGTTGCACCAAGATGAATGATTGGCCTCGCATCGGGACACACATCGCCAAAAGCGTGAACGTGAGCCATCACATCGTGACGTAATTTTTTCTCATAGGATTCGGCAGCGGCAAAATCAAGATTGTCCAGCTGATCTCGCATCTGCTGAATTTGGCCAGGTTTGACGTCAAGTCCCAACTCAGCCTCCGCCTCCGCCAAAGCGATCCACAAAGAGCGCCAAGTGGTGAATTTCCGACGGGCACCCCACAATTCACTCATCTGCTTCGAGGCATAGCGAGAAATCAAAGGATTTTGGTATTCGTCGTATGTCATAGGACGCCTTGTTATTTCCAACTTCAAATCCACTCACCGACACGTGCCCCAAGCAATTTGGCCCACCACGTGTCATCCCAGAATGAGCTACCCAGAGGAGATTATTTTAACCGTTTCCCAATTTCTCGCGAGACCCTCAAAGGCCACTACATGTTCGTCACATCATCCACCACGTGTCGTCCCAATAAGCGATCGATGGCCTGAGCGACGACCGGAGCTAACTCAGCCGCCTGCGCATAGACACGACAAATCCGGTGACTAACGGGTAAGTGTCGAAACAGCTCATTATCGTTCAAGGGCCGCACTTCATCCCGTGCCGAGTCATAGAGGAAGTTCTGACGCTTGGCAGGACCACTGGTGTGGGGACGATAGATGTGTCGAGCAATGTCAATTCGTAGCGGAACATCTTGGAACGCTGCTGGTAACTCACGACGAACACTTTGCTCGACCCATTCCGGACGATTAAAGACACTGCTGCTCTCGGTCGATTGTTCATCGAATACCAGACTCCGCTGACAGACCATCTGCCAATCAATCTCGCGTCGGAGCAGTTTTCTCCAACGCAAACCCAATTCGCGTTGCGTTGCATCGCTACTTTGATCCCAGCGAGCTACGTCGACCAACAACGATGATTCGGTGAATTGTTGGTAAGCTTGCAGTTGCTCTAACGGAGATTCAGGAAAGAAATAGTTTCGGCTTTCAACAAATAAGTCCGCCAAGGTCAAGTCGATGGCTCGAACCGTTCGGTGAAAATAAATAGTTCGAAACAACTCAGCTCGTGCTGACATGAAACGAATTAACGCTTCAATCCCCCGGTCATGGATGGTCAATCCCCGATCGGTGAAAAAGCTGTAATGCAGCAGGCGTTCCAGATCAAACGCCCGTTGGCTGTACCCTGACATGTAGGCATCGCGAAGCACAAAATCCAAATTGTCGATCGTGTAGATTCCGCTCAGTAAGCTGCGAATTAACGTCAGCCAACGAGGTCGCCCCTTCGCATCTTGCTCTCCCTTCGGTCGACAAATCACCCAAGCAATTTGGTCAGGATCAAGCGTCTCATCATCCGCCAGACTGCTGTTGGGATTCCGTCTGACGAGCTGCAACAGAGGACCTAGCTCATCTCGAATGATGCGCGCGCCAAGAATCTCGTGATTGAGTTCATGCCGAGATAAAAAATGTTCGTCAAAAAAATGTCCGAAAGGACCGTGACCGACATCGTGAAGCAAGCCGGCCATGCGGAGGAGAGATTCCACATATCCGCGACTGGGGATTTCCTCCCCCGACGCTTGGCAACTCGACTTCAGACTGTCGTAAAGCTGCTCGATTACCCGACTGGCCAAATGCATTACCCCCAATACATGTTGGAAACGCGTATGTTCGGCAGAAGGAAAGACCCACCAAGCGGTTTGCAATTGATGGATCTGCCGCAGTCGTTGGACCCAGGGGTGATCAATGATGTCTCGCTCAGACAGCTCCCCTTCAGCCGCATCGGCGGTGAAAGCAATGTATCCGTGAATTGGGTCGTAGCTGAGATTCTCTTGATATTCTTGGCTCATGGCCGAATTATTGCGCAAGTAGTGGTAGCACGTCCAGCAACCCGCAAAGTTCATTTTTTTTCCCTATCCTTCCTAGACCCAAAAAGCCATTGCCTGTAGGCTTGCAAATCAATAGGCTACCGGCACCTTAACTTTTCGTTCTGTAACCATTAGAGGGAGCTGAGAAAAGCGATTTTTGCTCGACTCACTCCTCGCCGATGATAAGAGAACCGCAGGTAGCACGTGCAGGAATGGCGGACAGATACACGTTCACCAGCCTGCGAAGCCCCCCTTGTGTGGCAAAAGGAGTCCGCGTTGTGATCCGACTGTTTGTTATTGCTTGTCTGAGCTTCTTTGTGATGCCCTTTCCAACCGCGTCACTCGCCTCACCACCGGCTGATCAATTGCTACCGACAACCACGAAAGGATTCGTTTCGGTTCCTGATGTGGACGACTTTCGAAAGCGTTGGGACAACATGCAACTGGGGAAATTAAGTGCGGACCCCATCATGAAGCCGTTTGCAGACGATCTACAACGACAATTTCGAGATCGAATTATCAACTCACGATTTCACGTGGCCGTTTCCTGGGACCAGCTAGCCGAGGCTTGTGGTGGGGAATTTTGCGTCGCCAGTGTTCAACCGGACAACGATCCGGAGAAGCATGCTGCCGTCATGATTGTTGATGTCCAGGGACGTCAACAACAAGCGCAAAACGTGATCAAAGACATCAGTGACCAGCTGCTCAAAAAGGGGGCCAAGCGAAGCGTCGTCAAGGCAGGTGACCACGAGTTGGTGATCCACGATCTCCCGCGTGAAAAGGGACAGATTCAAGCGAATCGCGTCATCCGCTTTTTGGTCGATGATACCCTCGTCGTAAGCAACGACGAGCCCGTCTGTCGACAAGTTCTAAAGCATCTTGTCGACGGAAATTCTGCCGATACGCTGCACACGTTAAAATCATTTGTAGAAGTGATGGACCGAGTTAGCGCAGAGGCTGGAAATACACCACCACAAATCCGCTGGTACATTGATCCGTTTGACTACGCTCAGGTTGTTCGTGCCGCCCAAGGGGGTCGCAAAAAGCGAGGCAAAGACATGCTAAGCATCCTGCGAACACAAGGGTTTGATGCGGTTCAGGCGATCGGTGGCTACGTACACATGGCCACTGGACAGCATGAAATGCTGCATCGCACAATGGTTTATGCTCCTCCTGTTGAGGAGTCGGGCTCGGAGCGTTATCGACTGGCGGCTCGGATGCTCAATTTCCCCAACGACACCCAATGGAATTGGCAAAACTGGTTACCCCGTGAACTTGCTTCGGCGACAAGTTTTCGATGGAAAGCACAAGATGCGTTCCGTTACTCCAAAACACTCGTCGACGCGATTGCGGGCAGCGAGGGCTTTTTTGATGATTTGCTCAGCAGTATCAAAGATGATCCCAACGGCCCACAAATTGATGTGCAGAAAGAGTTCGTGAGCTACTTGGGTGAAAACGTGACGGTCATGTCAGATCACATGTTTCCGATCACGCCAAAATCCGAACGATTGTTGGTTGCCGTCGCCTTGACGGATCCGGAAGCGGTTCGCAAGACAGTTCACAAGGCGCTGAATAACGATCCGGACGCTCGTCCAATTGACGTGGGAGATCACACAATCTGGGAGATTATCGACCAAGAAGATGAATCGGCTCCCGACTTGGAGCTCGAACTTGAGGGCATTGACCCGATTGGTGATACCGAAGTCTACGACGACGTTGCGGAAGATGAAAACCTCCTCAGAAACTCAGCGATCACGGTCGCCCATGGTCAACTGATGGTTGCCACCCACGTCGACTGTTTGCGTCGGATCTTGGAATCGCGTCCCGCAACCGATCAGCTGAATCACTGTGAAGATTTCCGTCTGGTAGAAAAGCATCTGCGGGAAATTGGCGCGAATTCGGACTGTGTTCGCTTTTTCACACGAACCGACGAAGCCTACCGGCCCACCTACGAACTCATTCGCCAGGGCCGGATGCCAGAATCGGAATCAATGCTAGGAAAGCTGCTCAATCGGATGCTCGGTCCGGACGAGGACGGCGTGCTACGTGATCAGCAGATCGACGGCAGCCAATTGCCTGAGTATCAGGCGGTTCGCCGCTACCTGGGCCCTTCGGGTACTTTTGTGAGATCGGAAGACAACGGCTGGTTTGCCAGCGGTTGTCTGCTCGACAAACAAGCCGCTTACGTCGACGGCGTGGAGCAACCGGCAATCACGGCTCAACTCGAAGAAGAAGAACCAAGCAAGACCCACTAGTTGCCAGCATTCCCTGGTTAGGTCTTTCGTCCTACCGCAATGCGTTCCACGATGTCAAAAACGGGTTTCGGCTGACCCTTGTCAGTTAGCAGCCCGCCGGCGTTATCAGCCTGGTCCAGGAAGGGCTCCCAAACGACTCCGTGGATGGACGACTTGCGCGAGAAGAGTTCAAGCAATTGCGTCACACGTTCCCAATGTTGGCTCTTGGCCGATATCTCCTGGCCTTTCTTTCCAACGGACAAAAGGATCACCAGAGGCAACCCTAACTGACTCCATTGGTCAATCATCTGATTGAACGCCAACAGGTCTCGTGGCAAAGTGCAGCCGGGACAGGAATCAATTTGGATTTGCAACGCAATCGCTGAGAGACCAAGGTCACCTCGAACCAAAATGTCGATGAACTGAAATGGCGTAAGATCTTGTGACTCCCGCCCCAGGTATTCGCCCCACGGCTGTTTCACACCGACGAGGACCGGCGTACGCCGATCAGACTGTCGCACACTTTCGAGAACATCCACCGTCAGACGCAGACGTTGCTCCTCCGAAAGTCCAAGTGCACCATCGATGTTTGTACCGGCGGTACAGAGCCAAAAACGAAATCTCCCCGCGTAGCGTGCCGCGACTTTGCGAACATACGCAATCACGTAGGATTGGATTGCCTCAACATCGTTCTCCCACAAGTAAAGCCAGTCAGGTAAACCACTCCGATCCAGCGTTAGTAACGGTCCACAACCCACTCGAAACCGATCGGCATCCAATGACCGGACGATTTCATCTAACTCATCCCACACCCACTCCCCCGGATTGATTTCGAGATCACCCCAATTGCGATCGATCAACACAACATTAGGGAGAATTCGATCGATGGAATCCGCATGAGCCGCCTCTCTCGAATTATGCACCACGGCGCCCCACACGGCCGTCGAGCCTGTCCGGCATTCGGGGGAAGTTGTCACTCGTTCATTTTGCCCCATCAGCGAAGTTAACGTCAGGGCATGGGCGAGTGACGCGTGAGCCTCCTGAGACGACCGTTCTAGGTCATGTTGAGCCAATGACGCGTTGACAAAGTGGCTCATGGCTCGACGAAGCAGTTGCCGCGAGTCATCGGAGAACCGAAATCCATGAACTTCCGCCGTATTAAGTTGAGTCTGGAGTCGAGCTAAGCAACCGCGAGCCAATTCAAGCGGCAAAAAATAGTGGCGATCTCCTGGAGACAAGGTGCTGGTGGAGAGGGCCAGTTCCCCATGCCCCTCAACGTGCCAAAGCATTACCAAACGGCCCGATTCGGCCGTGTCACGCGTAATGACCAAACGATTGCCGTCCAGCTCCACCCTGCTTTCCCAGGGCACCCCATCACTTCCTACCATATAGGCACAATCCAGCGCATTTGCGTTGAAATGGAACTGCGGCGGAATGAGAAAATGGATGGACCTCATCTTGAGATTTTTTTCCCCTTGCGCTGGTGAAGACCCGAAGAGTAACCCGGCGTTTCGAGTCTAAACGACCGGGCAAGGCTCCACAACCGACGCCCGATTTCGAACGGGTCGGTATTCGGTATATCCGTCGCTTTGCAATGCTTTGAGGCTCGTCAAATCGTCTCAATTGATTCGCATGGCTTTAATTTGAAGGAATTCAAGAGAGGTGGGCCCGTGCTGATGGAAACTGCATTGTAAAACCTTCGGTAAAATGCGGTAAGGTCCGTGACATGTATAACTTGGGCGACCAATAGGCTAATGGTGAGCACGGATCGAATCAGCGCATTCGATTTGGTCCTACCAACAGGCATACCGGATAAGGGACGAGTCCTCACCCCAATCAGCCGTTTTTGGTTCGACCAACTTTCTCAAGAAAACCACCTGATTTCCACCGATCTGACGGATATGCAATTGCCGGTGGACGCCGATCCTAGCCAGTTGGATGGTCGTACCATGCGGGTCAAAAAAAAGTGGTCCCGATCGAGTGCGTGGTTCGCGGCGACCTCGTCGGCTCTGGCTCGAAGGAATATCAGCGAGATGGCTCCGTTTGGATTATTCAGTTACCAAGCGGCCTAACCGAATCCTCGAAATTTGATCAACCAATTTTCACACCGTCGACGAAGGCCGAAACGGGCCATGACGAAAATATCTCATTCGAACGTATGATCGAAGAGGTTGGCTCTGAAGTGTCGAATGAACTTCGAGAACGTAGTCTCGAAATCTATCAACAAGGCGCCGAATTGGCGATAAAAAAGGGAATCATCATCGCTGACACAAAGTTCGAATGGTGATCGGATGGCAACAAATTGATTTTGATCGATAAAGTGCTGACACCCGATAGCTCACGATTTTGGCCAGCCGACCAGTATGAATCAAGAAAAAGCCAGCCTTCCTTTGACAAGCAGTTTGTTCGAGATTGGCTAAGCACAACGGACTGGGATAAGAACAGCCCTCCCCCAGCGTTGCCGGACGAAATCGTTGCCAAAACCCGCGAGACGTACATTGATGCGTTTGAATGCCTCACCGGCAGTTCATTCGAGTGGAAGTAGTTCGGCTTCCGCCGCATCTTGCCCTTGATTTTGACTCTCAAGCCAGATGGCCCGCCACGTACAGGCGGGCGTCATGGGCGAGTTTTGTACCGATTTGTAGATCTCGATCGCTTTATCCACACTCACTTTGTCCTGGTCTCGAACCCCCATTGCTTCGTAACATCGAGCCAAATTGTATTTCGCACCTGAAATCCACATGCTGCCCGGATAGGCATCGATCAGCCGTTTTTCGAAATAGTTGGCAGCGACTTCGTACTCTCCCCGCTCGAAAGCAATCAATCCCAGCCAATAAGTGGCGGTTTGTTTCGTTCGAACCATCAAGGACTGAACCTCATCCAACCGCTGTTGATAAGCGGCAACTTCTTCAGGCGTCTTTCCTTCACCGATGGGAATCCTGTCGATGGCCTCAATCTCCGAATTCGGCCGTCGGCATTCAAGATAGTATTGCCGAGCCCCTGGCAGATCTTCCGTTGGGTCACACCTTCCACGCAAATGCAAGATCCTCGCCTGAACTAACGGAGTGCGACGGTCAAACAGTCGATACTCCGACGATAACCATCGGATTGAATCGGGCATCGAAACCAGTGACTCACGGATGGCAAATCCTTCGTAGGGCATTTGCCAAATCCCAACAGCTTTAATTTTTTCAGTTTTCGCCAGTTGCTGGGCAAGTAGTGTTGGAGCGACCGTAAGTACCATCTTGTTCGCGCCCATCAATTGTTGCTCCAGCACTGCCATGCGTTGGGAAAGGTAGCCGGGTGTCGCATCAATCAAAGCGACCACATTTGACAGCTCTTTCCCTTCGATCGGATAGGGGCTTCCACTTTGCTCCCCCATCTGGTGCAGAATGCCCGGATCGTCAATCACATCCTCCAACGTGGCAATGCTAAGGTCAGCTCCGAGCAGTGGCGTGCCAAGTCTCATATCGAACAGAAACAACTGGTCGCCCAGGAAGGCTGCGGGTAACCACGGCTCAATGTCGCCGCTCGGTTTTTCCACGGCCAACATGACGACCGGCAGACCAATCTGACGTGCCAGCAGAATGAAAACTCGCGACTTTTCCTGAACCGTTCCACGCCCCATTTGCAGCGACTCCCACGCTTGCAAAATAACGGGCGATGGCGTGCGATCAGTATCTCCAACCGCGTTTTCAACATCGAGCAGAAGATTTCGAACCGTCCAATCAAACAGCTGAGTCACATGAGATAAATCACTGGCCGTGGTTTCATCAAGTTTTTGAGCAGCCGTATCGATCAGACGCTGAAGATCGGGCGAGGGATTATTCTCCTGGATTACATTTCGAGCAACGTCTCGCATCCAAGTGGCTTCCTGCAGGACCTGCACGTCGTAGTTTTCAAGATTAAGTGGTGCGAGCTGTTCGTTACTCACAAGCCCCTGTTGCTCAGCAAGCACGTCAACGGTCCAATTCGGATCGGCCCTTTGGCGTTTCAACCACTGACGAAGGTGATAAAGAATTCTCTGCCGAGCCTCGGCCAGTTCAAATTCGTCAAGTCGCTTCAGAAAATCGAACCCCTGCTCAAAATCGCGGCGTCGACTCGCATCGCTAGAACTGAACTGGGGGGCGACAACCGGCATCGGTTGGTCGGAACCACTGCTGGTAAAAAACGCAAGTAGGCCAATGAATGCGACGGCCCCAACGGCGGCAGCAATCCGAAATTTAGAAGCATTTGTCATGAACTAACCTCAAACGTGAAACTCAAGCCTGATCGGCGACCACAGATCGAATCGCCAAGACTTGTTGCAGCAATGATTCGACTTCGTCGAGTGGAACCAGATTTGGACCGTCACTGGGCGACTCATCCGGACGAGGATGAGTCTCCAGGAACAAACCGTCGATGCCAACAGCGGCAGCCGCACGAGCTAACGGCGCGACCATTTCACGATTGCCACCCGTGGTAGCTCCGCGACTAGGCTGCTGGACGCTATGGGTCGCGTCGAACACGATTGGCACCTCAAATTCTCGCATTTGCACCAATGCTCGCATGTCATTCACAAGCTGGCCATAGCCAAAAAAAGTTCCTCGCTCACACAATAAGATGTCTTCGCAACCGGCGTGAGAAAGTTTGGCCACTACGTGTTTCATATCCCAGGGAGCCATAAACTGGCCCTTCTTCACATTGATCGCTCGCCCCGTTTTCGCTGCCGCCAACAACAAGTCCGTTTGCCGTGCGAGAAAGGCCGGGATCTGCAACAAATCACAAACCGAGCCCGCCTGCTGGGCCTGATCGGGCTCGTGAATATCGGTTGTGACCGGCAGTTGAAACTCATGCCGAATCTGCTCCAGTTGCTGCAATCCTCTTTCAATGCCAGGCCCCCGATCCGATTCGACACTCGTGCGGTTCGCTTTGTCAAACGAAGCTTTGAAGACCAACTGAATCGGCAACTGCTGCGCCAGTCGACTCAAGTGCTCGGCGATTTCCATCAAAACAGGCCCCTCCTGCAAGACACATGGTCCAGCAATTAAGAGCAATGGTTGACCATCACCCACCCGATACGGCCCGACTTTTGCAATCTTCACAACGTCATTCCTTCTTCCCTGATGCATTCTAACCGTTGGCGTAACTGCCTGGTAACTGCCTAGGGACATCCAAGTTCACGACGCGCAAGTTCACGACACGCAAGTTCACGACACGTCTTGTTGCCCGCTTTCACAATCCTCAATCCAATGGCGAGGCACGATCATCGTCAAACGACCAGGTAACACCTCAATATCAACCGGCAACAAACCGCCCGGATCGCCATCAACCTGAAAAGGCACACCCTCTTCCGCCTCAATCCTCAAACAACGCGACTTGACCGTTTGGACACCTGCAAGACTTTGATGTTGTCCAACGAAGATTGAGCTTAAATGAAAAATCCCGTGCCAAAACGAACCACCCTCGAAAGTTGTCACATCAAGTCGACCATCATACGGATTCGCTCCGGGGCAAATCCCGAGCCCGATCGCGTAAGACGGAGTATTGAAAACAAAGACCCAATGAGCCGTAATGTCGGCAACCACAGGCCCGTCACGCGTATCTCGACAAGTCACTCGAAGCGGAGGATATTCATAATTACGCACGGCATCGATAATCGGTTTGATCCAAGACCAATGGTTGATGTGGCCTGTTCGCTCCTGGTGCAGTCGCCGCACGACTTCGGCGTCAAATCCGCATCCCAGCATCAATAAGAACAAACGCGTCGAATCTCCCGTCGTAAATGCTCCCAGATCCAACTGGGCCACCCGACCAGCGGCCACCATTTCAGCAACCTGTTCAGGCTCAGCACTGATCCCCAGATACTTCGCCAGCAAATTCTCGGTACCCAACGGAAAGACACTTAACGGGATATTCGCCGGAATACGATTGACAACAATTTCAGCCGTCCCGTCTCCACCAGCAGCCAGCACGGTTCGGAGCAACCCTGTCTCAGCGAGCTTCTCCGCCTGCTCCGACAGCTGGTCTAAGTCAGAATACAAATCAACCGCCAAGCCACGCTGTTCGAGCGATGCCACGACCCCATCCAGCAGCTGACGCGACGGCCCGGCGCCAGCCTTCGGATTCCTAAGAATGAGGACTCGATCGGCGTCTTCCGTGAGTTCACGCGTATTTAGGGGCATCGAGTAAGGTCCGTCTACATGCATGCGATTCGACGGGAGCCGATCGCCCCTCAACGAAAAGGTGGAACTACAACCCGCCCGAAAATCAGGGATTCGAGACAATACAAGCTCGGATTATAACGTTGTCCACACCAGTCCTATATGGGGTCTGCCAAGCTGTAAAACGATAAATATTCTCAATTTGAGACGGTTGAACCAAGAGTTTTTTCCCATCAATCACTTCCAGTCATACGTCCCAAATTGCAACAGAAAAACAGCGCACTCTAAGGCGAATGGACTGATAGAAACCAGAATCGACTCGTCTCAAATTGAGCCAACTGAAAAGAAAGAAAACTGAACCCTTTTCTGTCAAACAACTTACGGAATAAGACAATTATTCGGTTGTCTCATTATTGGAATTGGCATGCAGAGTGCGTTTGTTGTTTTCTGTTGTTGGCCTTGTTGGCCGACGACAGCTGGCCCGCGGGGCCTTTGACGAACAGTATACCGGATGGTTGCCTTGCCCCTGACTGTCCAGTGTTGCCGTCTGTGAGATGGCACGTCGAAGGCCCCCTTTTTTTTTGCCACTTGTCGCTCCTGATTTCTCACTCGGATCAAACGACGATCGACGCCTCTTCCGTCGTCCTTGGGCAAGTCTTGACCATTCGCAACCAATCTCAGTGACAGCGGGTACAACCCAAGAGAAAACAGCGTTTGGCGCACAAAAAAAGTGGACCAGAAAAATCTGGTCCACTGTCGATCCCCTTTCGGGGGGAGCGGAGGAAGTGCGTCAAGCGTTCTCTAATGCCCCGCCGAGCTGCGTGCATCGGGCCAAATAAGGGTAGCCGTAATTGGTCCATCCGGCTGGCTTGGCGTCGGCTGAACCACCACAGGATGGGCCCCATGAGACGCCACAACCTGCCCTTCCACCACATCAGCTGGTAAATCTGGTCGAACACGATTTCGGTATTCGTCTTCCGCCATCACGTGACGCAGTTCCGATTCGGCAGCAAACACCACAAACGCGGCAATCAGCAGCAACATCGGATTGTAAACAAAGCCAAGTAGGGCTAACAAACAGGCGACGAACTGTCCGGTACGGACTGCCCAGCGAGTGGCCGACAGGTAATCGGTCATCAGTGCCAACATGGCTCGAAGGACTCGGCCACCATCCATCGGAAAAGCAGGAATCAAATTGAAAACAACAAGTGCCAGGTTCACTATCAGTAGCTTAGGCAACAGTGCCCCACTACCGCCATCAAGACTCACAATCGCTTGCTGAAAGCCGCCTCCCAGTGTCAATACCGCAAACAGCACGGCAGCAATCAACACGTTTACCGCGGGCCCAGCCAAGGCAATCACGAGTTCCTGCGCAGGATTCCGAGGGATTCGTTCCAAATGAGCAACGCCACCGATCGGCAGCAAAGTGATACCTCGGGTCGCAATTCCGAAGCTCCGAGCAGCCAGTGCATGGCCTAGTTCATGGAGCACAACGCAGCCAAAGAGCATCAGAACAAACACTAGCTGAGCCAAGCCGGCTGTCGCTGCCACGTAAAACATTAAGAGCCCGAAGCTCCAATGCAACGAGACATCGATGCCAGCAAGCGTCGTGAAGTACCAAGAACCTTTCATCAGTAATTTCGACTTTCTTTATGGGATGAAATGTGGGTAGTTGTTAGTGGTTTACGCGACAAAACTAAAGGTTGTTCGCCAACCAATCCTGGATATCCTGATTTAACGGCAGCAAATGGTGAAATATTGCTTTCGTTTCTTTGTTGAAACAATTGCGATGTTAAAAATTCTTCCCAGGCAAAAGTAGTCGGACAAGGAACAGCTTGCGACTTGGATCGAATTTGCCGCCAAAACCGGATATTTCACTGAACGGTACCAGGGTTGGTGTTAAAGTGAGATGCGACAATGCCAATGGCGAAATGACAACTCTTTGATTCAAGGTCACAGGATATGACGCAAGCTGAGCTATTCCGAAATCTTCTGATCATGGCAGCCATCGATGGCCGGATGACAGAATCCGAGTTACGTCTGCTTTCCGATCGGGCAACGCAATGGGATATTTCGGATGATGAATTTGAACAAGCCATTCAAGACGCCATCGCGGGTAAAACCGAGTTAACAATTCCCCACGACCCGGTCGAGCGGGCAGAACTGATCCAAGAGATGATTTGTATTATGGCGGCAGATGGACAGCTTTCCGAACAGGAAAAAGAGCTGTTGGCAATCGCGACAACCGCTTTTGGGATCTCGCCCGTCGAACTAAATGGGCTAATCGACAGCCTTCTGAATGACAGCCTTCTCGACGACGCGATCTGAGCACTCCACTGAGAATACACCGCATTGTTCCTTTTTCTGCGTCGCAGAAAAAGGTTGCCGAATCGGAGTATTCATCCGGTAAAACTCAATCGCAATTCGTCACTTCCACTCAGTATATCGATCGGCATCTTCTCGGTCTCGTATTCGTATGGAGGTGGCAGCCATTGAAATGTCTCGGGCCAAAGCCGATGTACGGTCGACAAAACATCGACAACCAGTTGATAGGATCTCACCCGTTGAGGTTGTACGATTTGAAGTGCCAAGCCTCCGCAACTTTGACCACTCCACTTGTCAAAGGTAGGTCGAAATCGAATCGGTCGCAGACAGACCCCAGCATGCTGGTCCCCAATTTCACGAACCAGTCGCATGGGATCGATAAAAGGCGCGCCGATAACTTCGAAGGGAACCGTCGTACCGCGTCCTTCCGAAAGATTTGTTCCCTCCAGCAACACCATTCCTGGATAAAGCAGCGTCGATTGCCAACGAGGAAGATTGGGGGATGGCATAGCCCACGGCAACCCGGTTTCATTAAATAATGTTTCAGGGGGACAACCGATGACGTCAACGACCTGCAGCTCCACATCGATACTCAATTCGGACTGGGCCAATTTCGCCAGTTGGCCAAGCGTCATTGCATGCCGCATTGGAATCTGCAGCATTCCTACAAAGCTAAAGAATTCAGGGCGAAGATGTGGGCCCTCTAAAACTGTGCCACCGAGCGGATTGGGACGATCAAGGATCACCACACGAACTTGATTTCGCCCACATGCTTGCAGGCATTTGACCACAGTCCAAGCATAGGTATACACTCGCGTTCCCACATCTTGCAGGTCGATCACAAATAGCTTGATATCCTCCAACATGCCATCAGTGGGCGCTCGGGTTTCGCTGTACAAGCTGTGAATTGGAACCCCCCAAGGACTTTGTTCTTGGTGTCGCGTCTCAATCATATTGGCTTGTTGTTCTCCCCAAAGTCCGTGTTGAGGTGAGAACAGGGAAACAAGTTGTCCCGGGAAAGCGTTTTGCAGCACATCCACGGCATAGTTCCAAGACCGATCGACCGAAGCCTGATTCATCAGCAAGCCGAATTTTTCACCGCGCAATGCCTGAGGAGGATTCAGAACGCATTGTTCCAACCCAGTGACAACGAAAGAGTTCACGATTACTTACCACCTAACGCCCGAGTTGCGATTTTGGTGCCATCAAGTCAGTTCGGAACTTCATGGTTAGAGGAACCCGTGATTCGACTCGCACACCATCCGCCAGCGTAGGTGGCAAGTGAACCAATCACAGGATACCAAGGCCACGCCAAGTTGAAGGGCACCCAGGAAAATTTTGCACTATAAAATTGGCCAAGCCAAGGCAACGCGAATTTAACCGAGATTAAACAGACGAGTCCACAGACCAAACCGATCAAAGCGCTGCGTTGATCGGCTCGTGGAACGAAAAGTGCCAAGCTAAACACTCCCAGCAGCAAACCGGCCGAGAAACCTGCGATCGCCAAAGCGTCACTCACCACACTCTGTGTCACATGACTGGCGGCAATCGCAACGACGATCTGAATGCCACCAAACGCAACAGTAAAAAACTGGCTCAGCCGTAAAAGAACCGGATCGTCTGACGCCCTCCCCAGCCGAGGTGCACAAAGATCATTGACGGCAGAAGAAGCAGATGAATTCAAGGAACTCGACAACGTGGACATGGCCGCCGCGAAGACTGCTGCCAAGACAACACCGATCAATCCTATTCCGGCAGGCAGTTCCGAGACAATAAAGGTGGCGAATACGTGATCGTTGGTCTCGAATAAATTTGCAGGCGGAAACTGATGATAAAAGCAGGCCAATCCCACACCTAACAACAAAAATAAAGCAAATTGCCCGCAGACGACAAAGCCGCTGCTCGCAAGCGCCCAGCCAGCTTGTCGTTCATTCGAAGCACACAAGTATCGCTGAACCATCATCTGATCAGTGCCATGCGTACCCAAAGTCAAGAACATGCCTCCGATCAGTCCGGCCCAGAAGGTAAAGGGATCGCTCAAACCGCCTTGAAAATCAAAGAGTCGAAAACGTTCGGTCGCATGGCCATATTCCATCACTTGTTCAACACCACCAGGCAAGCGATAGATAATCACCGCCGCAGCAATCGTTCCTCCCAACATGTAAACGACAAACTGCAAACAGTCGTTCCAGACCACTGCCGTCATTCCACCGAAATAGGTGTAAACCATCGTGGCCAGTCCAATGGCAATCACACAGGCTGGCAACGGAACTCCGACAACCTTTTCAAGAACAATCGCGGTCAGAAACAACCGCAACCCATCTCCTAAATTACGTGCTACCAAAAATACAATCGAAGCAACTTGTTTCGTGGCTCCGCCAAATCGCTTTTCCAAAACCTCGTAAGCCGTGAAGATCCGCCCCTGAAAATAGAGTGGCAACAGAAACCAAACCACCAACAGCCTGCCGACAATGTAGCCAAATGCTAGTTGCAGAAATCGCAAATCACCATCCGCTGCATAAGACAAGCCGGGCACACTAAGAAATGTGGCCGTGCTGGTTTCCGTGGCAACAATGGAACCTAAAATGGCCCACCAAGGTAGGTCACGGTTGCCCAGCAGATAGGTCGACATATTCCTCACGCCGCGACCAATCCACAATCCAAAAACCACGACTGCCAGCAGGTAGGCAATCAAGACAGCGAGATCGACGGGATCGACTGCAAGCGTCAACGGGGTTGCTCCAAATTACCGATTGGGCACCACCCGAACTCAACCAACTGCTTCGCAGGAAGAATCCGGGCGTTCAAAGACAACTCACTCGGGAGCCACATTTTCTTCTGGCCGCACCAAACGAAAGGTAAAAACTGCGAGGAGCGCTCCCAAAACTGGTGCGGTGAGGTAGATCCAAACCATCATGAGCGGCTGCTCGGATACCTCATTCACCGGTGTCAAAGCTGCCGCGATTGCCGGTCCAAAGGAACGAGCTGGATTCATGGATGCTCCACAAGCCGGGCCCGCGAACATCGCCTCCAAGGCAACCACTGCTCCGACAGCCACTCCCGCCATGATTCCTTTTTCTTGTGATCCGGTTGAAACATTCAACACAACGAACATCAGAAACCAGGTCAGAATGACCTCCAACAGAAATGACTGCCAAACTCCGACATTGGGCAGCGTTGCGCCCAATTCGACATCGCCGGGATACAACAACCGCAGTGTAAAGCTGCCAAGAATCGCTCCCGTCATTTGACAACCGATATAAGGAAGCACTTGCTTACCTTCAAATCGACCTCCGGCCCAGAAGCCGATCGTCACCGCCGGATTGATATGAGCCCCCGAAACGTCGCCCAACGCATAGACAACGGCCAGCACGACCAAACCGAAAGTGAGCGCAATGCCCATGTGCGTGATTGCCCCACCCGATGCGTTGTTAATGACAATTGCACCGGTCCCGGCAAAAAGCAGGATAAAAGTGCCGAGAAATTCAGCAATGTACTTGCCCATCATAATCTTTACAGCCTTCCACTCGCCAAACGAGATGCTCCGATCTCTGGTCGGAACGACACAGCAATCTACTCAATTTGGAACTTACCAGCAGCCACCCATCGGATCAATAACGCATCCGCCGAACTGACATCCAGTCCAACGCCATCTACCCGCTGCAAGCGATGCAGCGTCGATATTGTGGACTTTCGTCGCTCACCACCGACTGCCGAAGCGACTCACGCCCAGAACTTTGAGTTTTTGGCTTTGAATCGCCGGCCATTCCAAAACCACAGGGGTTGGAATTCGAATGCGTTATTTCCAACAAACGCCAGCCTCTCGAATCAACCGCTGACATTTTCCAGCCCGAGATCCGGCTAACTATTCGGGATGGAGCCAATGGGGTGATTCGAATTGGATCCGATCGCCGAAGACTTATCATGACCTCTCGATGAGCCTCCACGCACCCTCTCCAACCTGCAAATCGCTGCTACGTGCGAGAGGGGCTTGCCCGTCCGTCAGAAGTCGCGCACATTGTCAGCATGAACAATTCGATTCGTATCGCCTCTTTAATTTCAAGTGCCACCGAAATTCTGTTCGGCCTCGGTCTTGATGAACAGACCGTGGCAATAAGCCACGAGTGTGATTATCCGCCGCAATGGCGTCGAAAAACTCGCCTTACGGTTTCGCACATTGACTCCTCTAGGCCAAGTGCGGAGATTAATAAGCAAGTACAGCAATTCACCGAGACCAGTTCAGCTCTCTACGGCGTCGACCTGCCAACCTTATTAACATTAAAACCAGACTTGATTATCACTCAAGATCAGTGTGAAGTCTGCGCGGTGCCACTTGACGATGTTTTACAAATCGTCAACAGCCATCCAGAATTACAAGACACTCACGTACTGACCATGAATCCGATTTCGGTGAGTGACGTTCTCAACGATATAGCTAGAATCGGAAAGGCAACTGATACTTCCGCACAGGCCACAAGCTGGATCGGTCAGTTGCAATCACGTATCCATACCGTTCGAGGCATTACAGAGAACATTCCTCAGGCATCTCGTCCCCGCACTCTCTGTATCGAATGGGTAGATCCCGTGATGCTCGCTGCTAATTGGACGCCGGAACTAATCGAGTGGGCGGGTGGTATCAACGGACTCACCAAGGGCGGCCAACACAGCCAATGGTGTGACTGGAAACAGATTATTGAATTCAACCCGGACTTGATAATTGTCTCGCCTTGTGGGTTTGACCTCAGTCGCACACTCATTGAGGCACAAACATTACAGACACAACCTGGCTGGCAAAAATTGAATGCCGTGAAAACGAACCGTGTCTTTGCCGTAGATGGCAACGCGTATTTGAATCGTAGCGGCCCTCGTTTGGTCGACACGCTGGAAATCCTCGCGAGTCTTTTTCACGCGAGCGTCTTCCCACCGATCCACACGCATGCGGTCTGTCCGCTTCCCGTTCGCTAACAGCGGCGCTCACCAGGAAAACCTCGCAAGAGAACACAATAAAACGTGACCAAGTAGCGTCATGTGCGCAGCTTTGTCGTTCCTGCAGCGAGTCACCCGATGACTTTGTCGATTCACTCTCCAGACCCGCCTCCCAGGTGAGCCAACAGATCAGGCTGACGCCATGGAGTTCCGTTTTCTCTTGAGTGACTCCAAGGGGAGGTTTTTGGCGACTTAAAAGTTCGATATCCCCCCTCTGACCGGTGACACCCGATGTTTTCTCGCATTACAAAACATTCAGCCTTCATAATCGACAATGCACGAGAGTTCCATTTGACATGTCCCCCCCAGGGAGCGAAGTTTCTACTGAACAAGTTTCACATGGCTTTCTCCCTAAGCTTGAATCAACCTGAGGCACCCCATGCGCCATGCTTTGCTCCCGATTTTTCTATTGACCTGCTCAGGGTTCGGCTGCAACCACAGCACCAGTTTGAATCCACCGACACCTGTTCGTAGCGATCAACAAGTCCCTCAAGCTTCGAACGAACCCGCCACCGACTTGCCCGAAACGAAGCAAGTCAGCATCAATGCTTCCAATCGCGACCCACTCAGTGAACATCTGCATTCCTCCGCGGAAGCCCCTACCGATACGCTTGAAGAGCGAATCAGTGATACCACCGAGCCCCCCACCGAGAACCCCACCGAGAACCCCACCGAGACATCGACCGATACGGCATCTAAAAAAAGCGTTGCAGGACTGCTTGGTCGAGTAGTGATGACGATCAACTGGGAGGTTCCAGTCTTCCAAGAGAATGTCGTCATTCGCTATTTACCGCTCGGAAAAATTTACGAAGTCACCCGCATAAAAGGAAACGGCCTTTGGGCAAATCAGGCTGTCGGAGGATGGATCAGCGCGGACGACGTCATACCCATTGATGTCGCAATCAAACACTTCACCGAGAAAATCAATCAAGATCCATCGCCGAAAAACTTCCGAAATCGAGGCCTGGCATGTTTAGCGCTGAGAGACCCAGACGGAGCAATCAGAGACTTTGACGCAGCACTTGCCGCGAGTCCCAGGAATCCATTTATCTATAACAGTCGCGGAAAAGCATTCAGCGATAAAGGTGAATACAGCAAGGCGATTGAGGATTTCAACTTCGCCATCTTACTCGATCCCACCTCGGCAATCGCTTTTAACAATCGCGGAAACGCCTGGAGGGCGCAGCGTCAAAATGACAAAGCAATTCAGGACTTTAACGCCGCATTAATTGTCGCCCCCTACTATGCTTTGGCATACAACAATCGAGGCAACGCACTTAATGCTCAAGGTAAACATCAAAAGGCGATCGACGATTACACCGAAGCGATCACAATCGATCCAACCTATGCCCACGCCTACAACAACCGTGGTACCTCCTGGAGCAAATTGGGCGCATACGAAAAGGCGATCGCCGATTACCGTCGATCGATCGCTCTTAATCCGAAACACTCCTTCGCTCAAAACAATCTTGCCTGGCTTTTGGCAACCTGTCCAAATCCCGAAATCCGAGACCCAATCGAGGCCATGCACCTGGCAAAAGCAGCCAACAACCTGAATAAAAACGATTGGCATGTCTTGGATACGCTGGCCGCTGCCTCCGCAGCTGGCGGAAGATTTAAAACGGCGGTGAACTGGATCAACAAAGCAAAACAACTGGCACCTCCACAGGACTTACCCTACCTGAACCAACGACTCATGGATTATCAGGCAGGACGATCTTTCCAGATAAGTGTGCCCTGACGTGACTTGCGAAACGGCGCAAGACCGTGCCGCTGTTGGTTTCACCAAGACGGTTCACTCCAATCTGTCTGCAAAAGTTTCAGTAATCGTCTTTTCACATCGCCTGCTTTTGATGAAACACGGATAGAAACAGCGTGCCTCGGTAGTTGAAACGGCTGCCATTAGAGAGCAAGCCTATCTCCCCTTTTTCATCCCCCCATCTCCGTGGTGATGCCCTGAAGAACGTGATAGGATAAGTGTTCGTGATGAAGTCATACTTCCTGTCACCCAAACGGATGTTCGCGTGCTGCTTCGCCATCTAGTAAGTCAATTCATCCAAAGTTCAGCCGGACGGCGTTTCGTGGAGGAAATCACCAACGCGACGTTCGAAAAGCAACAATCCACTGCCTCGCCGAGCGATCCGAAAACCTCCCGTCCATTCACATCGAAACCATGTGACATTGCCTTCGTGTTCGGCCTTGGGGTGGAAGCGGGTGGATTGATTGATCTCTTACAAGACGGAGTAACCACGCGCTGCGACTCTTATCTTGAGCATGTCGGTACTATCGAAGGCCGGTCCATCGTGATTGCCGAGTCAGGTGTTGGGCGACAAAATGCCGCTCAAACCACGGACGATCTCATCGCGATCCATCAACCTTCTTGCGTGATTTCCACAGGATTTGCTACCGGGCTTCGCGACGAACTCAAATATGGACACATTCTGATGACCAATTCAGTGGCTGATTGCACAGGCAATCAGCATCCGATTCACCTAGCAATGGACCCGGCAGCGATTCAATCAATCAAAGGCTTACATGTCGATCGGCTCCTTACCGTCGACGAAATGAGGCAGACCCCACAGGACAAGCGAATGCTGGGCGAACAATACGCTGCGGCTGCTTGCGACATGGAAACCTTCGCCGTGGCCGAAATCTGTCAGAATCAATCGGTTTCTTTTCTTTCCGTCCGAGTAATTAGCGATACGGTGGACGACCAACTTCCCTTCGAAATTGAGACCCTTAAGGACCAAAAGTCTCTGGCAAGTAAGCTCGGCGCAACTGCCGGTGCGATCTTTAATCGCCCAACCGCAGTCAAAGACCTATGGAAACTCAAGGAAGATGCGCTGAAGGCATCCGATCGATTAGCACGTTTTCTGGTTAGCGTTTCATCCCAACTATGAGATCAGATCGGGCGAGTAACAACGTGCGTGACGACAAAAACGGAAGAATTCGATCAAGAGCTAACACTCCATCTACCGCGACTTCAAGCCAGTTTCGATGACACCAACCCACATGGGACATTTCGATGATCGCTTGGGGTCTTGATAACAGTTGATTTCCGCCCGCCATCGCACGCAAACCCTATCAAAGCAACAATCTGAAAAAGAAGCGACCGAACTTGTTTCGCATCCTCGAACCGCTTCGGTCCGTGTCACTCTCTCCGCGTGGAAACTCGACAGTCCTTTCGTGCTTCCAACAGATCATTTAGTTTGCGGGCTAATTCCTGAACATTCGGCGTCTCGAGGATGCTCTCATGATCGCCGTTGAAGAGATGAACATTTAGACGCCGAGTAAACGAAGACCAGCCATAATCAAAGGCCGCACCCCGCAATAATGGCTGAGTTTTTGCTCGCAACAAATTTAACTCGCCAGCGAAATAACCGGGCTGATATTTGGACACCGCTTGATACGCGATTCGTAAAACCTCTCTTTGACGTTCCGAAAAGGGACTTTCATCCCAAATATCACTAAATTCCGCTACCGATCGTCCTCTGCTGAATAGCCGACGTCGGTAAAAAGAAACGAAACGAGTGAAACGTTCCATTCCTCGCCCAAATTCAAAACGACAAAACTCTTCTCGTATCCATAACGGAAGATTCCTGATCACCCGCCCCATTCGAAGACATCGATCTTGAAAACTCTGAGAGCCTCGTCGCCGCCTCGGGCCGGTGTCGATCACCGCAAGTAGATCGACCTCCTCCCCCACTTCACGAAGTATACAAGCCACTTCGAACGCCATCATCCCTCCATAGGAAAATCCGATCAAGGAATAGGGGCCGCTTGGCTGATGAGCTCGCAAGGCTGCAACCAAACACTGCGCAGTTTGGCGAAAGCCCCTGAAGTGCTCTCGGTTCTCTGGCTCCAGAGACGGCTGAATCCCGAATACGGGGATTTCAAGTGCGGACAACAAGGCCGTTGATATCACCGTTTCGCCAGTAATTGTTGGCAAAACAAACAGCGGTCGTCCACTTCGATCAAGACGGATCGGCACGACACTTGCGAGCTGATGGGTCGGATCTTTTTCATCAAGTAAGCTGGCAAGCTGCGAAATCGTACTAGATTGAAACACCGAAGCGAGAGGAAGCATCCGACCAAAGCTTTGTTCGATTAGCGCAAACAACCTCACCGCCATCAGAGAGTGTCCGCCCAACTCAAAGAAATTGTCGTCGATTCCCACCTCTTCAATGTCCAAAACATCGCACCAAAGCGATGCCAGTTGCTGTTCCACGGGGCTTCGAGGCGCGACATAGCCAACGTCAAGATCGGGCCGAAAACCTTCTGGCACTGGTAAGGATCGACGGTCAATCTTACCGTTTAAAGTAAGGGGCAATTCGTCCATCACCAGCCAGTTTGTCGGAACCATATACTGTGGCAACTTCTCCTGGATGTGGCGAACCAGATCCGCGTTAGACGGCTCTCCCTGACCCTCTGCCACATAATAGGCGACAAGACGTTTATCGCCGGGGCGGTCCTCGCGGCACATGACGACCGCCTGGACGATGGACGGATGTTCGAGCAACCTCACCTCAATTTCACCCAATTCGATGCGAAATCCTCGCAGCTTCACCTGATTATCCATGCGACCCAAGAATTCAAGATTGCCGTCCGCAAGCCAACGGCAACGATCACCCGTGCGATATAATCGCGAGCCGGATTCATCATCAAACGGATTGGGAACGAACTTCTCGTCAGTCAGCTCTGCACGATTGCAATAACCGCGAGCCAGCCCGGCACCGCCAATGTAGAGCTCTCCGGGTAAGCCAATCGGAACCGGTTCGAGGCGACCATCCAGGACATAGACCTCCGTATTGGCGATCGGTCGACCAATCGGAATCGATAACAATTCAGAATCGAGATCTGCAGGTATCCGATAACAGGTACTGAACGTTGTGCATTCGGTGGGACCATAGCCATTTACGAATTGGACTCCGTCACCAAGAGCCAACTGTGCCTTGCGAATATGTGGCACTGACAACGGCTCTCCTCCACTCAACACCTCGTCAACACTGCTAAGTATTTCCGGACGATAGTCAACTATCTGATTCAAATGAGATGCCGTTAGCCATAACGTTGTCACTGCCTTCTTCTTGAGCAAAGCCTCAAGTTCGGAGAAACTCGGCAAATCAGTCGGTGCGATCACAAGTTTTGCACCGTGCAACAGAGCCCCCCACACTTCGAAGGTGGAAGCATCGAATGACGTAGACGCTAACTGAAGAAATACGCGGTCCGAAGCAAAGCGGATATAGGTGTTTCCAAAAACGAGTCGTGCAATGCTGGCGTGCTGTATCGCGACACCTTTCGGAACACCGGTCGATCCGGAGGTGTACATCACATAGGCGAGTTGGTCGGCGTCAACCCGTAATGCGAGATTCATTCGAGACTGACCTCGTATCAACCGATCATCTCGATCCACACAAACAACTTGACAACCCTCGACTGGAAGGCTCGAAACGAGCGTCTGCTGTGTCACCAAAAACTTGACACCGCCGTCGTCAAACATGAACTCCCTACGTTGTGTCGGCAAATCCACATCAAAGGGTAGGTAAGAACTACCCGCCTTTAGAATTGCTAAGATGCCGATCACCAGCTCCGGTGATCTTTCCAGACAAAGTCCCACAACCGTCTCCCCAGCAACACCAAGAGAGCGCAGGTGATGAGCTAACTGATTGGACCGTTCATTGAGTTCACGATAAGTCAGTTGTTGATCTTCAAATTCCACCGCAATCGCATTTGGAGTGCGATCCACTTGTTGCTCGAAGATTTCATGCACGCACTTGTCATCAGGATATTCAACCGTCGTGTCATTCCAATCACGAAGAACTTGCTTTCGCTCCGAATCATCTAGCAACGATAATTGATCAATCGGCTGATCCGGATCGGAAACGATGTTTTCGAGTAGAACGGTGAAATGACGAATCATCCGCTGGATCGTCGTCCTCTCGAATAGATCAGTACGGTAGACGATTGCCCCACGAATATCGTGATCATCCCGGCACAGCTGCATTTCTAAATCAAAACGTACACTTCGGTTCTGCGAAGGCAGCTTGTGAACCGTCATTTCGTAGAGTGACAGCGGTTGGACATTTAGCTCAATCAGCTGAAACAACACCTGAAACAGTGGACTTCGATCACGGTACCGTTCTGGCATGAGTTCCTCAACCAGCCGCTCAAAGGGTAAATCTTGATGCTCATAGGCATCTAACGAAGTTTGTCGCACCTGTTCGATTACTTCCCGAAACGTAGGATTACCCGACAAATTCGTCCGCAGCACAAGTGTGTTGACAAAAAATCCAATCTGGTTTTGCCACTCATTTAAGTTGCGTCCCAAAACGGTCGTACCAACCGCGATATCTTGCTGCCCGCTGTATCTGGCCAACAAGATTTGAAAGGCTGCCAGCAGCGTCATTTGCATCGTCAAGCGAGTTTGTTGATTCAGCGAGGTAAGTCGATCGACCAATCCCGCTGCAAGATCGAACTCCACCGTCGCTCCCTCATAGGTCAACACCTGCGGCCGAGGTCGGTCGGTCGGCAGTTCAAGGCAACTGAGATTCTGCAATTGGTCTCGCCAATAGCTAACCAGTGATTCACTGCCCTGATCGGACAGCATCTGACGTTGCCAAACTGCGTAGTCAACATACCCAACAGCAAAATTCGACAGCTGCGGATCGATACCCTGACAGTAAGCATCGTAAAGCAATTGAAGTTCTTGGTGCAGAATTCCGATCGACCAACCATCGCTCGCGACATGATGCAAAGTGATTAGCAAGACCTGCTCATCGTCGGTCGTCCGCAGCACCACAAGCCGTATCATCAGGTCACGAGTCAAGTTAAAAGGCTTATCGGCTTCGGCCAGTCGACGCCGAGTTACTTCCCGTTCCTGTTCTGCCGGGTCTATCGAGCGGAGATCCTCGATATTGAACTGAAGCCGATCATCGAGGTCGCCAACCACTTGAACTGGAGCACCTTCGATCACCTCAAAGGTAGTGCGCAATGGCTCGTGACGACGCACGATCTCTTCTAGCGATCGGCGTAAGGCTTTTAGATTTAATTTGCCTCGCATCCGATACGCCAATGCCATGTTGTAGGCAGTAAGTTCTTCCTCCATTTGCATTAAGAACCAAAGTCGCTGCTGGCCAAACGAAAGGGGGATCCGTGCCAGCTCGCTGCGGTCAATCGGCTGAATTCTCGACGCTGCCTGAGCCGGAATCGAATCGACCTGACTCGCCAATTGGGCAATCGTGGGATGGTCGAACACCTCACTCAAACGAAATTCTCTTTCATAGGTGGCCATCATTCGAGCATTGAGACGGATCGCCAACAAAGAATGGCCTCCAAGCGAGAAAAAATTGTCGTGGATACCGACCTCTTCAACCCCAAGAACTTCACACCAGATCGCCGCTAATTGTTTCTCGGTGGGAGTCGTCGGCGGATCGAGAATATCTTTGAGACTGGAATTCACGTCAGCAGGCAGCGGTAACTTTCCCGCATCGACTTTTCCGCTACCAGTCAGCGGAATCGCATCCACCCGAACGTAGGCCCCGGGCAACATATATTCGGGCAGCCTCATTCCTAAGTGTTCAACCAGCACATTAGAATCCAGAGGACCCTGGCCGGATGCAACATAATACGCAACTAAACGTTGCTCACCATCGCCACACAACAAAACAGTGCTTTGTAGAATATCGGCATGCTCGTTGAGTGCCGTTTCAATTTGCCGGGGCGCGATACGATACCCACGCACTTTTATCTCGGCATCAATGCGCCGCATAAACAGCATCACGCCATCTGACCGTTCAGCAACCAAATCCCCCGTCGTGTAAAACCGCCTTTCATTGAGGGGTTTCGATTCCAAAAGCAGATCGAGCGCATCATTGGGGTCGATAAATCGCTGTCGAGTCAACTCAAGATCATGCAAATAGCCCCTCGCAAGCCCAGCCCCTCCAATCAATAATTCACCTGCAACACCACGAGGCACCGGCTGCTGCCAAACATCGACGATCACCGCCATCGCGTCACCGAGAGGCAAACCGATTGGAATACCAAGCGAGTCCGATACTTCGTCCAACGGCCCTAACTCGAAGACAGTCGCGACAACAGTGGTTTCCGTTGGTCCGTAACTATTGATCAACGTCGGAAGCTGGCAGGACGATTGGCGATATGAAAGTAGATGCTTCCAATGTTTCCCACTGTCTCCAGGAGCCTGCTCGCCCCCAATGACGACCAACCGCAGACAGTTCGGCAGTGGTAATTTCAGCGAATTCATCTCTGTGATGACGCCGTACCAATAGGACGTGGGCAAATCCAAGACGCTAATCGCCTGCTCCGCAATCGTGTCAATAAACTTTTCTGCCGACGCCAACATCAGATCGTTACGCATCACCAGAGTGCCACCACTACAGAGACACGGAAAGATTTCTTCGAGGGATGCATCAAAGCAAATCGAGGCAAACTGCAGTACCCGATCTGCCGGACCGAACCCGTAACAACCAATCGCGGCAAGGGTAAATTGGACGATGGAATGATGTTCGATCATTACGCCATTTGGCACGCCCGATGTGCCCGACGTATGA
Organism: Pirellulaceae bacterium; assembly: GCA_029243025.1. Taxonomy (NCBI): domain Bacteria; kingdom Pseudomonadati; phylum Planctomycetota; class Planctomycetia; order Pirellulales; family Pirellulaceae; species Pirellulaceae bacterium. The sequence goes on from JAQWSU010000032.1 coordinate 173,843, forward strand.
ATCACGTAGGCCAAGCGATCGGCTGATGCGACGTCCTCTAAATCCAAGCGAGATTCAAACCGGATCAAATCGCCCTGTAAATCGAGGCAAATTCGGTTTGCCGAAGCAACGTTCCCGACATCTTTGTCGTGGCCGCGTTGGATAACGGCTTGTAAATCTGCCTTTTGGATAATCTGTTCAAGATAAGAATCAGGATAGTGCGGATCCAGCGGAACATAAGCCGCACCAACCTTCAAAACGGCGAGTATCGAGACGATCTGATCGAACCCACGGTGAAGAAAAATACCGACCAAAGATTCGGTGCCCACACCGTGCAACTGAAGAAATCTAGCAAGTTGATTCGCACGGCCGTTTAACTCGGCGTAGCTGAGCTTTTCACCATCGTACTCCAGCGCTACCGATTCCGGCGATCGCCTCACCTGCCCCTCAAATAATTGGTGTAACAACAAGTTGGACCGTTGCCCCACGGCCCTGGCCGAGTCAGGTGGGATCGGGGCAACTAACGAACCTGAAGTCACCGGTATGTCGCGAAGTCGCCGTTCCGGCTCGCCCAAAGCCGACCGCGCAAAAATCGATAAAGCAGCCACAATTTGGGCTGCCACCGACGAAGAAACGTGCGATTCGTCGTAGAGGAGCCGAATTTCGTTTCCACTTGGTGGCACCACGAAAGTAATTTGCTCCGTTTCCCATTCCGTAATTTTGTCGACCTGATCCCATACTACGCGGATCGGCAACCGATCTTCGACCGGCGTTCCCATCAAGTTAACCAGTTCAGGAAATCGGGAGAGGATATCGCGAGCAAAAGTACAATTGCGATCGAGCAGCCGCAATTCTTTCTTGATCCGAGTGACAAATTCACCGAATGAATGCTCACCCCGCGCCTCAACTCTGAACGGCACGGTGGTAGAAAACAAACCTTCCACTCCGTTCAACTGATCGTTCAACTCAGAACGGACAAAGCCCAGGTCAAAGCATTCATCTTGAGAAAATCTCGCGAGATAAGCTGCCACTACGGCGGTCCAAACTGCGGCCGTCGAACAACCCGTCTCTCGGCGGAACCCTTCGAGATCTGATCCGCAATTAACCAACAAACACTTCACGGCTGGCTTGTCCGGACGAACCCTGGGAACCTCATTGATGAGTTCCAGAGCAAATGGATTGAGCGTGCTTAAACGAGCACCCCAAAAAGCTTCGCGATGAGCACACTGTTTCTCAACAGCTCGTATTTGATCGCAGCTCACGAAATCCTGCTGAATCGGTGTCGCCCCGTGTTTCCGTTCAACTTCGTCGAACCAGGATTCGATTTCCAGAGACTGCCCATCAATCGTACCTATCTTGCGAAAGCCAACATCATTGGTCGCCGTTGAGACGACAATACAAGCCTCCGAACAATCGACAATCGTCCCCGGCGGATGAATTGATTTTGCCGGCAGCTTTTCCACATTTTCGATCAGGTACCAATGGCCATTGACAGCAATCTTGGGCTTACCGATAGGATTTTCCACATGCCCAAAATCCAGTGCTCGAACAAATCGGCAAACCTCATCGGCAGTATGATGCCAAGGTATCAGGCACCCCGGCTGCATTTTATCTGTTGCCCGGTAATAAGTTCGCTTATCAAATTCTTGTGGTTGGGGATGAACATCACCTTTGGTTAGTCCCTCCACCAATCGGGGAAAGCTTTGCAGGGTTGCCTCGAAACACTTCGCATTGATCGTCAAGGCCGTTTCCAGATCGTCGATAGCAAAGGATTCTTGCAGCAGTGTATCGCCGCCATCAATTTCCTCTGTCATCAGATGCCACGTGATCCCATGCTTCGCTTCACCATGGCAAATAGCCCAACTTGGCGCATAGAGCCCTGCATACTTGGGCAAAATTGCATCATGCAAATTAACTGCACCGAGGCGAGGCTGCCGCAGAACGTCCGGCGGTATAATCTGTGTGTTGTACAAACTGAAAAGGTAATCGAAGGATTTATTCGACAACACGGTCGCCCAGTCCGAATCATCGGGAATGAACTCCAATTGATGAGCGTTAGCCCAGGCCTCACACGCGGCTCCAGAGGAGACAATCCCATCGATCCGGTGCCCCTGTTTCAAGAGATAATCGGCACAGGGCTGGACAAAAGAATCTCTGCCAATCAAGACGCAATTGATGGCATCCGTCGACAGAGCAATTTCACCAACAGGTTGTTCCGGATCAGTCGCGACGCTTTCCAAGATCGTTACGAACTGCTCACTAATCCGATCGATAGTCGCAACTTCAAATAGATCCGTGCTGTAGGCAAGAGTTCCATGAATCCCATCTGACCGGGACGTTAAACTCATCGTCAAATCGAATTGAACCATTTGTCTGGGGAAATGCATCAGCTGGGATTCCAGCCCAGCTAACATCAACCCTTGATCGCCAAATTCCGTGAACTGAAACATCACTTGAAACAACGGATTTCGATCAAGCTGTCGTTCTGGCGCAAGCTTCTCAACAAGCCGCTCGAAAGCTAAATCCTGATGATCATAAGCGTCTAAAGATGTTTCCCGTACACGGTCCAACACTTGTCGAAAAGAGAGCTCCCTGGACAACATTGTCCGTAGCACAATTGTGTTGACGAATAATCCGATCAGGTTTTCCGTTTCAAGCGCATGACGTCCGGCAATCGGCGTCCCTACTGTAATGTCCTGCTGTCCACTTAAACGCGAAAGCAATGTCTGAAAGGCGCCGAGCAGTGTCATCTGCATTGTCACACTCTCCCTGCGCGAAAGCAGCATCAGTCGTTCAACAAGCTCGTCTCCCAACACAAATTCTCGCCGATTGCCACGATAACTGAAACGTGCAGGTCGTGGATGATCCGTAGGGAGTTCCAACTCAGAAAGTCCATCCAGCTTTTGCCGCCAGTAGGCAATCAGTTCTTCGTTGAAACTCTGTTCATTGAGTTCATCAAGTTCATCGAGTTCATCGAGTCGGCGTTTGGTATATGCCGCATACTGCACGGGCAGTTCTGCCAACGGTGAATCTTGCCCTCGCAAAAAAACGGCATACAGTTGCGACAACTCTTTCGTCAAAACCTTCATCGACCAACCATCGCTGGCAATGTGATGGATCGACAACAACAAGATGTGCTCCTCTTCATCCAAACGAAGCAGCGACGCTCGTAACATTAAGTCACGTTTTAGATCGAATGGAAGATTCGATTGGTCCTTCATCTGTTCGCTGATACTGATGATCTGTTCTTCCGTTGTCAGGTCACTTAGATCGACAACAGATAAATCAAAAGGAACATGAGAGTTGACCATCTGAACGACATCGCCATTCTGCTTGGAAAAAGTCGTGCGAATTGCTTCATGCCGGCGCACAATTTCATCGAATGCTTCACACAAAGCAGGAGTATCCAACCGACCCAACAACCGCCATGCTTGGACCATGTTGTAGGCAAATCCCGCGCCCATTTGGTCAAGAAACCACATTCTTCTCTGCGCGAACGACAAAGGGACTTGATCAGCGTCCGAAGTTCGCAGAATCCCATCGGATTCATCAGAACGACTTTCATCCACCGTTTTGGAAACTAGCTTCATATTGCCCGAGAAAAGCAAGCTGGTAATCTGGCGTCCTACAGCCTCCGAAAATCCCCCTAGGGTCGGCGCGTCAAACAAAAGATTACTTGGCAGGGTAATGCCAAGTTGATCGTTAAGACGATTGATGACCTCCGTCGCGACAAGCGAATGCCCTCCCAGCTGAAAAAAGTTGTCGTGAGAATTCACCGGCCGCTCACTGATCACATCCGCCCAGACGTTTGAAATTAACGACCGCAGTTCACCATCGATTGTTTCACTGGCTTGCGGTTGCAGCGAACTCCCTTCTAAATCTTCCGCCAACAAGTCCGCCAATCCAGATCGCTTTACTTTTCCGGTGCTCCCGACAGGAATTTCATTAACAAATACAATTTGTTGCGGAACCTTAAATTGAGCGATCCGAGCATTTGCAAACTCGCGAACATCGCTCACCATGGCCACATTTCTCGAATTCTGATCGGGCCGAGAATCAGAGTCAGCCTCCGTGTTCAACACGATCACAGCAGCAATGTCTTCCCCCAACACACGATGATTAATCGGAAAACAAATGGCTTGATCGACGTAACGATGCGAAGTCAACACACTCTCTACCTCGCGGGGCGAAATTTTTTCACCTCCACGATTAATGATTTCCTTTTTCCGCCCAGCAACAAAGAGATAGCCTTCATCATCAAAATACCCGATGTCGCCAGTTCGAAGCCAACTGTTTTCGGACACCGATTCTGCTGCACGATTTTGGCCAACATATCCAGGCGTTACATTCGCACCTCGGATCGCGATTTCTCCCACATTTTCTCTAGCGAGAATTCCACCGACATCGTCGAAGATGACAACCTCGGGTCCAGCAGGAAACCCGACCGACCCCAGCTTACGCTTTCCGGACGTCAACGGATTACTTGAGATCTGCGGACCCGCCTCGGTCATCCCATACGCCTCAATGAAGGGAACGCCAAAAATATCGGTCATTTCCTCAATTAAGTCGTTTGTCATTGGCGCTGACGCCGAACGAATAAATCGGAGTGACGACCCCCTGATTGTGTGTTCCTTTTTACGAGCCTCATCTCGAATCAGTCGGTGAATTGTCGGCGACGCGGTGTACCACGTTGGCTTGACTTGCTCCAACATCCTAAAAAAGTTTGCAGCTGAGAATTCTTTTTCACAGACAACGCTACCGCCAGAGGCCAATGACGCGAAGACGGTACTGAGGCCATGTATATGAAAGAGTGGCATGACGTTCAAACATCGATCATCAGGCCCCAACTCAAGAACTTTTCCAATGTCTTGCGCACTCGCAAAAAGATTGGCGTAAGTCAGATTCACTAGCTTCGGCGTCGCTGACGTCCCTGAGGTGTGCAACAGCAACGCCGTATCACCGGGTTCACGGGGTGCAAGCTCGCTCGGGCCAGATCTACTCTCCGTTCGCAAACTGAACTTTCCGCCCGTCGTATCATCCGGACTCAGTTCGACGATCCGCAAACCCAAATTCTTAGCAGCATCTCGAGCCGGCGTTTCATGCCCCTCGCACACAATCAAAACGGTGGCCTGTAAGTCGGACAAATAAAAATCAAACTCGGGCCGACGACAGCTCGGATTGAGCGGCGCACACGCCGCGACGCTTGAAAAACAAATTGTGGCAACGGCTAACTCAGGACCGTCGGGTATGGCAAATGCGATTCGATCGCGACCGTCAATTCCGCATCGCGCACACCAGTCTTGAGCCGCAGACAATTGCAGATTCAAATCATCCCACGTCAAAGCTGCCCGGTCGCTAGTGAGAATAACCGGGCGATCCACATCGCCTCGAATATTCCGGTCAAACATTTTATACCAATCAGTGATCACGTCGCACCCAAACCGCCTCAAAGGGTTAAAAAACAACTCAAGTTACACCATTAACAAAACTTATTTCATCCAGTACACCTTCCTACTTCCACAGATCCACAATTTCGAAAACAGGGCGACAGGCTCGCGTCACGAGAGTCACGAGAGTCACAAACCACAAAAAAGCTATTTCCAGGTCGCAAAACCGATCCTGCTTCGTCCTTAGAACAGGTTAATACAGGCAGGTAATATTGTCGAAGAAAGCGTTCAAATCGGCCTTCGCCCCGCTGGTTATCCGGCTCGAACCATGAACGGGGGGGGGAGGAGGAGGGGGGGGGCACTCAACGGATATAATGCGGCGGCTCCACCGAGCTTTTCCTGGAGACGATACAGCATCCGCGCACTGCCTCACCAGGAAGCAGCATTTCACATGGGACTCACTTTCACAGGCAACCAAAATCATTGAAGACAAAACACCCTACCCATTTTGTTTTCCGCTACCGAATCGGGATCCGATCATGTTTCGCTCCGATCGTTATCCTGGCCTTGCTCGCATCGGAAGTGACTTCAAACGAGCATCCTCAGCCCAATGTGATCATATTCTTCACAGATGATCATGGATCGCTTGACGCCAACTGCTACGGTGCGAGTGACCTGCTAACACCAAATATCGATCGGCTAGCGGAAACAGGGATTCGCTTCACTCAGGCATATTCGCATACAGTCTGTTGCCCAGCCCGTGCAATGCTATTGACTGGCCGGTATCCGCAACGCAGCGGTATCACAACTTGGACCCAAGGTGACATGAACGGCGCAGCTGGTCGGAACATGCCACTTGATGAATACACACTTGCCGAGGCATTGCAGGACTCAGGCTACACCACAGGTCTATTTGGCAAATGGCATCTGGGAGCCCACAAGGACTACGGACCGAAGAAACAGGGATTCGACCATTTTTTTGGACTGCGGGGTGGCTTCATTGACAACTACAACCACCATTTCCTACACGGGAACGGTTTTCCAGATCTCTATGACGGCACAACTCGGGTTAACGCAAAGGGAGACTATTTTCCGGAGTTGATGACCGAGCGATCCTTGAAGTTCATCGATCACAACAAGCATCGTCCATTCTTCCTCTACGCTGCTTTTAACATCCCCCATTACCCGGAACAATCGCTGACTCGATTCCGAGAACCTTACAAAGATCTAACGGACCCAGCCCGACGTTCCTATAACGCGGTGCTGACGACCACGGATCACTACATCGGGAAGATCATCCAAAAGATTGAAGAACATGGACTCCGAGAGTCAACGATCATGATCCTGATGGGTGATAATGGCCACTCGGAGGAAACCACGAACCGAATACGCACCAACAACCACACTAGCGGATTAGCGAAAGAATATTTCTATGGAGCAAGCGGAGGCGGTTACACGGGAAAATGGCGTGGCTGCAAAGGTACATTTCTGGAAGGCGGCATTCGAGTGCCCGCCATTATCAGCTACCCCGCAGGTCTACCGCAGCACGAAACACGTGACCAGATCATCACCGCAATGGACTGGTATCCCACAATCCTGGACTTGTGCAACATTACTCGCAAACCCAACGCACCGATCGTCGATGGGCACAGCGTGCTACCTTTTGTGCGATCGGCTTCTCTGCCATCGGCCTACCGCGGCGTGCTCCACTTCGGCTGGGCCAATCAATGGGCAATTCGCGACGGAGATTGGAAACTAATCGGAAAAACAAAATCAGCGAAAGATGAAGCTCAAGCTCTCTTCAATTTGGCTGACGTTGAACCAGAAGCCACGAACCATCTGCAACACCAGCCTCGGATCGTAAAACGCTTGCTTAGCCTACATCAACAATGGGCCAGGAACGTCAAGCGACAATCGCTTTAAGAGCGGATCTTCCAAAGCAAGTAAGGCATCGGAGAGCTCGTCTTCGCTCAAGCTGGGCTGATAGTCGTCAAACACCCGATCAATCGGTTGGCCCAGCACAAACACCTTCTCTTGCCTTGATCCGAATAAGGATCGGTGCACTGCCTCGTCACCAGATTCCAAGGTCGCATCCTCTCGCTTCGTGTCACCCACAACTGCCGCCGCAACTTCCCCGAATCTAGCCTTCACACCAACCTCATTGGCCGTGAAGGTGCCGGCTTGAAACACGAAGATGAGATCGTTCGAGTTAAAATCTCGATCGCCGTTCCAATCACCATCGTTATAAGTAGAATTCAAGGGCACGCCATCCTCATATTCACCGGCGGCAAAGACGGAGATTAGATCGCCTGAGTTGAAAAACGCATCTGCATTAACATCACCCCAGGTCAGGCCAGCCAAGTCGCTCCAGGCTTGACGGTCGGTAGCAGATACGTGGCTATCCGCATTAAGGTCGTACTTCCACACCGGCTCCTGCTGTGAATGAACGGCTGCACTTAATCGATCCAGGTCAGCTTCATCAAGAACCCCATTAAAGTCAAAGTCTCCAATTTCGGGTTCCACATGATCCGCCGCCAGAAGGTAATCGACCATATTCTCGGTCAGCAATTTGAAGTCGTCACCATCCGGACCGGTAAAACCATAGTTGCCCCAGTCGGTGGCACCAACGTTGAGGACGCGCCCCGAGTTAGGCGTGTGTTGGAATTCAATCCAACCGCCTAGGGTCCGACCCGGTGATGGTTTCCAGGACATCTGGGCGAACTCGAACCCGTACAGATCGAAAAAATAATAGTCACTCGAGTACTCGGGGTCGACAATCGGGAATCCGGTCGCATCGTCACTATCCAGCCCCAAATTCGGAAAGCCATCGCATTCACTATTATAAGGAATTCGCAGGATTTCCCCTCGCTCAAGCTCAAGCCCGCGGAAAAAGGGCGCTGTGGTGTCGACGACTTTGTAGCCACGAAATCCAACCGAAGGATCACATTTCCCGCACGTGTTTCCTCGCCCACCCCAGCAGTAGTTCATACCGATGCTGGAAAGAACGGCGTCCCAGTCCGTGCGACCAGCCACCTGAATGGTATCTTCGGTCGGGTACTCAACCGGGTGGTACAGTACGTTGCCCCCCAAAATCAAGACCGATCCTCCTTCCCGGACAAATCGATCTAAGTTCTCGTGCGCTTTTACAGACCAATATTCATTGTGACCGGCAACGATCAATAGCTTAGAACCCGACAACTCCGAATAATCATCCATCTCTCGATCACTAATCACTCGATGATCGTAGTCCTGAAGCGCCATCCACTTATTGAGGTGTGGTGTACGAAAATGGGTGTTTCGAGGACGTTCAAAACTAACGGTCGGCGTCTTGTCAGTCGCATATTGCGTGTAGGCGCTTTCACCTCCTGACTCGTTGTAGAGGTTCGGAGTATTTGTGCTTGTTAGATAGACAATATCGGACTGCTTGCTGGGCCGTTTGACGATAAAGGGGATTTGTTTTCCGCCGCGAAAATCTCGCAGTTTCTTGGGGAAACCAAAATAGTAAATACCACTTTCCATATCCTGAGGAATGGTATAGCTCGCCTCCGATACATAACCAAAACCGTGTTTCCACGGGTCGATCTCCGCCGGCTGCTGTGGATTCAACCGTTCGACTACGATCGTCTCTCGAAGTTCTAAGGCCGCGTCGTAAATTTTGAGGTCCACGTTTGTCTGCTCGGTCGCACCGTTTAAATACAATTCGACCGTCTCCCCCGGAAGATAGGTCCACCTATCGGTGTACCCATCGACAATTTCGGCCGCGGCAAGTAGCTGCCGAGCTTCCAACTGTTCAACACGGCCGATCTTGCGACTAGGATGACGATATGATTTGCGGCTGCGCCTCAAACTCAGCGAAGAGTTACAAAGATTCATTGAAGAACGTCCTGAGTGCAACGTTAAGATGGATTTACCTGACTAATTGCGAAAACCGAATTCGCTTTCAGCAATTATTCGGCGACTTATCATAACCACCCCATCCATCATCGCACACGCTTTTCTTGCAAAGATTTCAACCGCGAATTACCAGCCGGTTAAAAATATGGCCAGATCGATAGCCTTCTAAAACGTAGCCTGGCACAAATCAGCTTGGGATAAGACATTTCTTGTGTGCTGTGATTTACATCCGTTCTCAAAAAGGAAAAACGATTAACGCTGACGGTGGGTTTTCAGGCGACAGATTTGCCGCGCGTTCCTCAGGTACATGCGCCCACCTGCACACCTATAAGCTGAAGAGTTGCCTGCCGAACGGTCTACCAATCACTGATGGCATCCGGCCAAAGCAATGAGAGTTCGCTCTGCAGGAGCGTTGATGCAGAATGGAGGGCTTCGGAAAGTCAAGCCGTTTAGTAATTTCCGACGCAGGGGATACAAAGTACTGATGGCCGCTTCACGCTCTGATCCAGACCATGCCCTCTGCGGAAATTTAGTCTTCATCGCTCCGCTGGCATTGGTCTGCAGCTTTCGCTGCCCACGATGCAGCTTGGCCGGAGAGCTTCCAAAGATCTGACGCGAGATCGGCCGAATCCGCTTCTTGCGCTTTTCGAGCAAGATCAATCGATTCAGTGATGAACTTAAAATAAATGTCGTCAATAGAGGCCATTTCGAACTCCGAAGGATTTAAGCGTCCATTTGAGTCTTCAAAAGATCGGCGTTTGCGTCAAGCATTTTGTAGAGTTGTCCAAAATCCCACGCCAAATGATCGTTTTTTTGGTCTAGGCTCTTTATCTCTTCATTCGATTTTGCCCAACCCAAGAAAGCAATTCGGGTAGAATCCCCCATGGAAAACGTCGTTTGACACCACACTGTTTTCCACCATCTCTCGCGAATAGTTTCATTTTGCCCCTTGGTGGATAACAACAGGTCAGAAGAAAGAGGGTTTCCTTGAGCAGCTACAATTTTTTACTGCCTCCGAGCAAAAGCTGGAGGTTATTTGGCAACAAGCCTTCGAAACGGAAGCTCTCTGCTTGGACGGTATTTACAGCTTGGCAAAATCGGCAACGCATGGAACGTTCACATGACTTCGAATCTGAGCAAAAAGTCCGAGAAGACCTGGAACGAAGAGCTAGTTTTTCCGCTCGAAAAAGGAATCGACTGCTTCAAAGAGCAACGCTTGACCGGTAGCTCCTATCAGCAGTTGGTCCGAACCGGAAAGATGCCCTTTCGAATCGGCCTTATTTTTTTCGGTGCCTTTGCAGCCGTCGGTTGCTGTAACCTCACCGTCGCCTTGGCGACTTCGCCTCCCAACGTACTTTTGATCACGATCGACGACATGAATGACGGGATTTCCCTATTTGGACACGATCGTCCTTTTAAGACGCCGCACATCGAACAGCTCGCCACTCGCGGAGTATTCTTCCGTCGCGCCTACTGCGTCTCGGCAGCTTGCAATCCCTCGCGCGCCGCCACGTTAACCGGCCTTCGCCCCGCCACCACTGGGGTTTATGGAAATGCTACGGATTGGCGGAATGCGACAAAGGGTCGGCTAACGTTACCGGAATATTTTGGTAAATACGGATATCACACAGCCGGCTTTGGAAAAATCTATCACCATCATGGTAAAGGCAGATTCAACGATCCAGCAGCTTGGACAACGTTCCGAGAAATGGATGATCAATACATGCCGCCCGCAAAGCTCAACGGCGCTGACAACTATGGGTCAAGGAACACGGATTGGGGCGCGTGGCCCAAGGATCAGGACGAGCAAAAAACCATCGACTTCCGCTCGGTAAAGTATACGATTGACTTTCTGAAACGAAATCGTCACCTTGCCAAGTCTAGCGAACCCGCACAACCGTTCTTTCTGGCGTGCGGCATTTTCAAACCTCATTCGCCCTTCTACGCACCGCCAAGGTATCACGCCTTTTATCCAGATGATATTCCGCTGCCTCTGCGGCAAGTAGATGATTGGAACGACCTCCCCCCAGGCGCCCGCACGCTAATGAGACCAACAACGTGGTTTTGGAAAGGCATGGAAAGCTTGGAAAAGCAAAAGCCGGGATCTTATTCGGATTTCATTCGAGCCTACGGAGCTTGCTGCACCTTTGCCGACGCGTCCATCGGTCGATTGATCAGCGCCCTCGACAAGAGCGGTCACGCTGGCAACACCATTATCGTGCTCTGGTCGGATCACGGTTTTCACCTTGGCGAGAAAGACCATATCGAAAAGTTCGCGCTTTGGGAAAAATCAACGCACATCCCCTTCATCGTCGTCGATCCCCGTTCTCCGCATAGCGCCGGTCAGGTGTGTGAAAGCCCGATTGACATGACGATCCTTTATCCAACTCTCGTCGACTTATGCAAGCTCCCCGCCAATACGAACAATGAAGGAATCAGTGTGGCAACGCAAATCCAGGATCCCAAACTCACCATTAGCCAGCCAGCTTTGATGACCTACGGATTCAACAACCACGCCATCCGGTCGCGACGTTGGCGATACATTCGATATGCCGATGGGACCGAAGAGCTGTATGATCATCACAACGATCCGAACGAGTGGAACAACCTATCGTTAGACTCGTCACGAACCCAAGCGATGCGAAAACATGCCAGATGGATGCCGACCAAAAACGCGCTACCCTATGGTGATCTAAAACAGACAACGAGGGGAATCAAGGATTGAATTCGGACCCGATCGGACCTCGAATTTACCGACAGCCGGCTAACGCAATTCTTCGCTAATCAACAGGTACTGGATGACAGTGAGGAAGTTCTTTTTCAGCCGCGAATGGAACCAGAGAGCGTCCGTGATCTCGGAGCAGATATCGGTTACAAGGAACTTTATTAAGAAAGTCAGTCGGCGGTGCCATGCCAAACTCGTACAATGGAACACAACGAATAATGTAGACAGACCGGAGGTTATCATCGCACCAAGGTTCAATATCGTGGTATCGTTTATTGTTAAACAGCACCACTTCACCGGCCTTAAAATCGACTGGCTGAAGCTCCTCTTTTTTTGGCGTGGGGAGAAGAGCTCTGCCGTAATAAATCGCAACAAAACGCTGAGCAATCATCTTCCGTCTTCTCGATTTCATAATTGCTTCTCGGGTGACCAAGCCCCGCTCATCAACCGCTCCAACCGATTGACAAAATTCTGAAAACTCGACAATCCGACGATTCCAATCTCGATATCGAATTGTTTTGTCAGCGTTTTGTTCGACGCATAATCTTCCACCCGTTTCTTCCGTTAAATCGACCAGAGGAATGTAGAAGCTAAGATCGTCGCCGCTCTGATAAAAAATATCCCATCCAAATCCATCTTCATGAAAGCCGAAGGTTGTCTTATCCCGACTATTCTCCAAATAAATATCATGTCCCACCAGCAAAGGCACTTCACCCAAAAAGTTGCTCAAGCCATTCGCCATGCATTCATTGATCACGAGAGGCAGAAGATCCGTGGAACCAAAAATTGTCTTGTCGTATCGATCACCCTGAATGGTCCTGTGGAGTGCTTTTGCTCCAAAGGTCTTCTTAAAACGCAGATACATGGCCCGCCACCATGACGTCGCATAATGCTCCAACGATTGCGTGTAGAAAAACGACCAATTTGACGATTGCGGTGAGACGCCGGAAAAATGCTCTCGGATCTTGGCCATCAGCGGTTCCGGTAACCGTAGCCCGGTACGCACATATCCCTGCTGATTAAGTTCTCGCAAAGCGGTATTAGTGAGAATTTTTTCCATACATCGGACTCTCAACGACCTAACAAGGGACAACTTCCGATTATTGATATTCCCCACAATATGTAGCTCAATAATAATGGGGGTGCAGTGCACCAATCCCGATGAAGCGCATTTCCTACAAAACCAGGAAGGCGCATATCCCTACTACCAATAATTCTGCAACAAACAGGAAATCGAAGTGAAACTAAGTGTTACACTCGTTGAAAACTGCAGCGGCCCCCCTCTATTCATCGTTCCTTCCGCTGCTACCACCTCGTTATCGTTGACACTACTCGCGAGGTCCATTTCTCCGCCTCGGCCGATCCACTCGTTTGTGTTTCCCGATTTGGAAGACAAACGGATCGAACCACAAACCGTTGAGGAGATGGGCACCCAATTCGTTTCCGAAATGAAGTCGATACAGCCGGAAGGTCCATATTTCTTGGCGGGACACTGTTTTGGGGCAACTCCCGCCATGGAGGTCGTCACCCAATTGGAAGCCGCAGGTGAAACGGTCGCGTTGTTGATCTTAATCGAGTCTTTTTCAGTGGGCATAGCTGAAACCGCCGTCGCCGAATCAACCCAACCTTTGAAACTGTATTCGTCGGAATATGGCGAAGACCTTGGAAAGGCTGCGACCGAAATCGTTACGCAAATTGGATCGAAATTATCCCTATTACCGATCGATATTCGCGATCACTTTACCCGCGTCACCACCCATCACCTTCACCTGGCGTTCAGCTATCGAGCGAAACCGATTACAGCACCAATTTTTCAGATCAGGACGACACAGCACCCCGAAACGGTTTTCAAAGGCTGGGACCACTTAACCACTGATGGTTACATCGAACGACTCATCGGCGGCACCACCGATTCGATACTGCAAGCACCAGACGTTACCACGTTAGCAAATGAAATCAGTGACGCTTTGATACGTTTCAGCTAACCTTCACTAACTCCTTATCTATCTGATCGCAGATCTTGGCTATCGTTGTGTTTCGAAATAGTGCGGTGAGCGGTAAATTAATCCCCAACGATTCCTCAACAAAAGTTTGTATGATGATGGCGCTAATCGAGTCACCGCCCAGCTCAATGAAGTCATCATCGATACCGACGGGTTCTACCCCAAGCGTTTTTTCCCAAACCTGCTTGAGTGTTATTTCATTTTCGCGAGTCGCTTCCCGGTATGGCGTATCAACGGGCCGGACAGCGATCTGATCGGCATGATGCTTTTCGACCAAACCATTGACATTCAACGCTTCCGCGCTGGCAACCACATTCGCTGGAGTCTCATCGGAACGCACCAAACGTTCAAACACTTCGAGGCCATCCACCAAACTGATTCCCGCACCAAATCTCGCTCGGAAATGATTCAACTCATCGTCAACCGCATTAGCAGGATGCTCCGTGGTGATGACAATTTTGCCGATATGCTTCGCACGAGCCATATGTTCGAATCCTTTACCGATATCCGCCAGACTGAAGGTCGTCACCGGACAGGGACGATAGCGTCCCGTGGCAAAATCTAGCATCATGCAACCAAACATATCGTGAAATTTTTCCGGTCGAAACTTCATCATCTGGCCCAAATCAACACCGAAATAGGAGAGGTTATTTTGAAATGGGAATAAATCGATCTCAGTGTGTTCAAACATGTCTCGCTTTCCCAATTCCAGAAAGCGACCGAACGGCTTGAGAACAGAAAAATTGGCCGCTATAAAATCCCCCGCCAGAGAATTGAGCACAACGTCTACCCCCTCTCCTTCGGTGATACCGATGATTTCTTCGACGAAATCATGCGTTCGAGAATCCATAACGTGTTCGATGCCAAGTCCCCGAAGATAGGCACGCTTTTTATCACTGCCTGCCGTCGCAAAAATCTCCGCACCGATTCGTTTGGCAATCTGAATGGCAGCAAGTCCCACACCGCCCGTCGCAGCATGGATTAATACGCGTTCTCCCGCCTCCAATTTCGCGAGCTGATTTAGAGCATACTCACAAGTCAGGAAGGTAATCGGAATACTCGCGCCTTCGACGAAAGTGAGACTCTCGGGTAAAAAGCTTACCGCATTGGAATCCACCAAAGCGCTTGTCGCGAAGCAACTGTTCGAGATTGCGACGACCCGATCACCTACTTTAAAATCCTGCACTTTGGAGCCAACCTCTTCCACGATACCGCTACACTCCATTCCAAGTCTCAATCTCTCAACTTCCGCGTTGGGCATCTGGCCCAGGGCACACAGCACGTCTCGAAAGTTCAAGCCGGTCGCTGCGATGCTCAGGCGAACCTCCGTCGGTTTGATGGGAAGATTATACAAATCTCGTGGCTCAAACGAATTCAGTGCTCCGATTTTCCCAACCACCATACTGTGGTCTTTTTTCTCCTCATCAATTGCGCCAAAACCACCCCACCCATCATCAGTCGCTCGCAACGAATAGTTGTCCAGCTCGACCAGCACGTTACCAGACGAATCCGCGATAACAAGATTACATCCGTTTGCCGATTCTCCTTCCACACGCGTGGCGTAGGTAAAGGTTTCAGCAGGGAGGCTTCCGTAAATTCGACAAGCATCGCAAGAAAATGGAATCAATGCGCCAACAAGGTGATCCATTGCATTGTGAATAGACCTATCCAGAAGGGCCGGATGCAGAACGTACTCGTTTAATTCCTCGAGATACTTGTCAGGGAGTCGGACACGAGTGGCAATCGAATCATCATCGCTCTGGGCCACCCAATCACAGTGCCATCGAGGTCCAGCCCAATCAAATTTCCGGGAAGGCTCAAGCGACTGTTTCTTCAACGCTTCAAATTTCTCCAAGATTTCAGAAGCGACAGAAGGGGATGATTCAATGGTTTTGATTTCTGCTTTAAAGTTAATCGTCCATCCGTTCTTTTCACCGTCATGCTTTGATCGAAGCTCAACCCGATAGGATTCTCTAAATGGAACAAAAATCAGTTCGTAGTCTGTCTCTGCACCGACCACAAACGGAGATAACAACACCACACCGTTCAGTCCTATGCCTGGCGCCGCTGGATCAATTTCGGAATACGCAGCACGAACCATTTCATAGATGCTCGTTGCAGAAACAATTCCTTGTGATCGATCTTGATTGACCACGTGCTCGGTACCAACCCAGTGACTGTCGA
The DNA here is from genome assembly GCA_029243025.1 of Pirellulaceae bacterium. Classification (NCBI taxonomy): domain Bacteria; kingdom Pseudomonadati; phylum Planctomycetota; class Planctomycetia; order Pirellulales; family Pirellulaceae; species Pirellulaceae bacterium. The sequence continues at coordinate 190,015 of JAQWSU010000032.1, forward strand.
CCGCCATCTTGCCGCTGAACAAAACACTGCCATTCGGATACGCACCTTTTTTTTCCAAGAGCGAATGCGTTACATCGCGAATCGAATCGAGCGGAGGCTGGCTATCCGGTTTTTGATCAAACAACGACGTCAATGCTAATTCTGTCCTCTGATAACTCCACGCCATCCCCGCATCGCGCCATGCTCCCCAGCCAATCGCACAGGCAAGCCCACGACCCGCCTGCGACCTGCGGCGAGCTAAGCGATCCAATACTGCGTTGGCTGCGGAATAATCGACTTGGCCTTTATTGGGTTGTGACGACGCTTGCGAAGAGAAATGGACGAACATATCGAGATATTGGTCTCCATAGATCTCCTCCAACAGGTAGGCACTGCCGACCTTGGCCATAAATACCTTATCGGCACTTTCCACTGTCTTGTGGAGTACAGGTCCGTCATCGAGGATGCCAGCCGCATGAACGATTCCATGAACAGCGCCGAACCTTGCCCTCGCTTCCGCATCAACTCGACGCAGATCCTCTCGATTGCACACATCCGCTTGAACGATGTGAACCTCGGCACCGCGATCCACTAGGCGAGAGATCCGTTGGATTGCCCGACCGATTTTGTCGTCTCGAGTCGCGTATTCCGGCCATTCTTCTCGGGGCGGCGGGCTCCAGCGGCTAGTCAAAACAAGCCGGGCCTTCGAGGAGTCGAAGAGTTTTTCCGCGATGCAAATTCCGAGCCCTCCGACGCCCCCGGTAATAACGACGGTCCCGCCAGAACGCAGGCGCGAGGTTCCCTTGGGAATTTCGATGAGATCGAACAGTTGCTCAACATATCGTGATTCATTACGTATCGCTGTCAACGTACTCGTGTCATCAAACCGACACTCATCCACAATACGTTCGAGTAAGTCGGATGCATATCCTCCCGCGGGTGGAACGGGCAAATCGATACACCGCATGGCGAGGCCTGGAATCTCCTGAGGCGCCACCAAACAGGGACCAAGCAAACAACCATTTTCGGGCCTGAGGCTTTCATTGATTTGGTCCACCTGCGAAACACCATCGGCATAAATCTGCACAGTCAATTGACTGGAAAGTTGACAGCCATGTGCAGACTGAACCAACTTGGTGAGGGTATGGAATCCGCGGGAACAGGCATCTTGGAAAACGTCGATTTCTAGATCAAGTTTTTCGCCTTGGCCCAAATTCCAAAAATGCAAAGCACGTAACGGACTGTCCGTATCAAAATCAATCTGCCTGAGCAGATTCTGGAAGTCATCGCTTGAAGCAGGTCGAATCCGATAGTGAGAGCTCGTGATTCTTTCATACCGATCTCCCTTCTCCACCTTAACGCAACGCTCATCAGAACCAACGACCTGGTCGATTACTTGTTCGGCAACTCCCCAGGCATCGGCGAAGACAAGCCATTGATTTTCTTGATCCAATACGGGTTTCTCATTGAACTCTGCTTTGCTCCAACCCGGCTCGTATAAAGCAAGCGGATACGACGCATCCGTTTCCTCCTTCGTTCCATTTCGGTCAGTCCAATAAAATTTGCGTTGGAACGGATAAACGGGCATTCTCAGCATTGGAACTGAATTTTCAGCAGCGGCTGTGTTCCAATCGACATCTCCGCCAAGCATCCAGACTTTACCAAGCGTCTCGAGAACCGCGGCGGCACCAACAGAAACATCTCCCGCCCCTTCGTTCAAGCAGGTAATCGTATCGAATCTCGAATCATGCTGTGCAACGAACCGACTCAGTACTCTGCCAGGCCCCACCTCGATGAAAATCGGAAAATCCTCAGCAGGGAAATTCCCGAGACCTTCCGAAAATCTGACGGGATTCTGACGCTGCTCTACCCAGTAATTTGGATCTCTCGCCTGAACTTCGGTTAGCGGCAAACCGCTAACATTAGAAATACTACATCCGACAGGAGGATGAAATTCGAAATTCCGCAACTCAGTGCGGAACTCCTCTCGCGTGGAATCAAGCATCCTGGAATGATAGGCATGAGAAGTCGCAAGCAAACGATTTCCAATACCGCTTGCTTCCAACTGCTCTGCAAATTCTGAAATCGCCGAATCGGGACCCGCCACCACCGTACTTGTCGGACTGTTAATGGCCGCCAAATCCAAATTTTCTGGCATGATCGGTTCCAACTCTTCCAACGAGAGGAAGACCGCAAGCATCGAGCCGGGTTGGCACTTTTGCATCAGCTGACCGCGAAGTGCAACAAGCTTCAATCCGGTTTCCAACGAATAGACACCCGCCAAGCATGCTGCCACCAGTTCACCCAATGAGTGGCCCAGCATTGCAGCCGCTCGCAGTCCCCAGCTTTCGAGTAACTTGCTCAATGCGTATTCCACAACAAATAAAGCCGGCTGTGCGATAAAGGTTTGAGAAAGTTCCTTTTTCGCTTCTTCAAAGGATTGTCCTTCCTGAAGAAACATCTTTTCCCGGATATCAAACCCGATCTCTCCAACTAAGATTTCCGCACACCGATCAACGATTCCGCGATAAAACGGTTGATTTTCATAGAGTTCTTTTCCCATATCCGGCATCTGCGATCCCTGGCCAGGGAAGAGAAACACGACCGGTCGATTGGAACGTGTCGGCCGCCGAGATGCTTGTATTTCACGAACCTGACCGACTAACTCAGCCCCCGTTTTCGAGGACGTCACAAGACAGCTTCGGAAGGGCATCGCAACCCGCCCGTTCTGTAGTGTCCGGGCGATCGACTTGACCGAGGCGTTTGGATTTTTTTCACAAAAGGACGCCGCATCCGCTATGCGCCGTTCAAGTGCAGCCTGCGACTTTGCGGAAAAAGGTAAAATCTGCAGTGGGCGATCGAAATCACTTTCTAAGGCTGTTTCTTCGACCGGAGCTACATACTCCTCAAGAATCAGGTGGGCGTTGGCCCCTCCAAAACCGAAGGACGATACCCCAGCACGCCTGGGCAGACCATTTGCCTCCCAAGGGCGACTCTCTGCCCCAATCACAAACGGACTGTCGGACAGGTCAATCTTGGGATTCGGTTCTTCAAAGTTCGCAAGCGCCGGAAACCGCCCCTTCGAGACGACCAAGCATGCTTTGATCAATCCAGCAATACCCGCAGCAGCGCCCAGGTGACCGATATGTCCCTTTACCGCGCCGACTGTACAATGACCAATCGAATCACTCGACTCGCGGAAAACTTCTGTCAACGAGCGAAGCTCAATAGGATCCCCTATCTCGGTCGCCGTGCCATGACATTCCACGTATCCAATGCTTTCCGGACTAAATCCCGAGTCCTTCAATGCCTGTCGAATAGCCTGCTTCTGCCCAGAGACCGTCGGCGCAACAAAACTCTGCTTTTCTTCTGGGCGTCCATCATTACTGAGGCCAACACCACGAATTACAGCATGGATTGGATTACCATCCCGAACAGCATCTGAGAGTCGTTTTAGCAACACGACCCCAACACCATTCCCAAACACGGTGCCATCAGCCGCCGCATCAAAGGGACGCACCCGACCTGACGTGGAACGCATTCCTTGAATGCCCGTTTTATAATAAGGGACAGCGGGAAACTCAACTCTGGCCCCCCCTGCGAAAGCCGCATCACAGACACCGCTGCGCAAATTTTGCACCGCTTGCTGGACCGCGATCAGCGAAGTTGCACAGGTGGCATTACTGACCATGCTGGGCCCCTTTAAGTCCAGCTCATACGAAACTCGCAAGGCAAGATAATCGGGAAAATTCCCGAGTTGCATTGCGAATCCGTCACTCATATTCGCATCGTCCGTGTTGAGCTGATTCGCTAAATACGAGATATCTTCAAATTCGCCCCCAACAAACACCCCTGTAGTTTGATCTTTATCGCCCGGTTTCATCCCAGCGTTTTCCATCGCTTCCCAACAACACTCAAGGAAGAATCGATGAGTCGGATTCATCTGCTTTGCCATCGAATCCGAGATCCCAAAGAAATTGGCATCAAAATATGCGAGGTCATCGACCATCGGTTTGGCATGCACGATGGTGGGATCCGTCAAATGCGATGACGAGAGAGCAGCCTGCTCGAGCTCAAACCGACTCATCCTACGTAGGCAATCTTCATTACGCTGCAAATTATCCCAGAATTCTTCCAGCGTGTACGCTCCAGGTGCCCGTAGTGCCATACCAACCACTGCGATTGGCTGATTCATTACACCGATGTCTTCATTCGCTTTAATCATTAGCTCTCGCCACCAACAGTGAAATAATTGCCTGTCCGGTTAAAATCCAAAACAACATTTGTTTGGATTTCAAACAAGACAACGACAGTCTGCGATTTACTCACCACATTGCATCAACACAAATCTCAACGGAACAATTTCAAGAAATGACTAATTCCATTTCTCTCACGTCTCTTCCGTTCTGTTCCGCCATTTTCATAAGCCAACTTGGGCAATGATCCGCCACCTTCCTTACGGCTAGCCCTGATCTTCGCTTGTGACTTCGAGACTTAAGAATCCCCTGAACATCGTTAGCAGAAAATCCGACAGACATCATGCCCTGAAACTCAAACTCATTGCCAAACACCAGCCCTTGATCGACCAAATACGACGTCCCTTCCGCCACTAGTCTTCTAGCAGTGTCCGAATCCATCGTTGCGTGGCGCCAGTTCAAACCAAAACCGTCAAGCTCGTAATCCTTGAATTGCGGACCATTAACGGGAGCTCTCAGGGGAAGAAAAAAGATCCCCAAAGTAACGGTGTCCGGCCGAGATCTTTCGATAAAATCCAAGGTATTTCCATAGCTTTCCCGAGTCTCTCCCGGGTATCCCACCAGAAAATTCGAATGCACAAACAGACCGTGCTTTTGGGCGATGGCAATACCTTTGTAGGAGTCTGCCACATCATGTCCTTTGCGCATCAGCTTGAGAATTCGGTCATCACCGGATTCAACGCCGAAAAAGACTCCGAAACAACCAGCTCGCATTAATAAATCCGCAAGTTCGTCAGTCATATCATCAACTCGCGAATAACAGGACCATTGAAGGCCCAGGTCAAGATCAATCATGAGCTGGCAGATATCGTGTGGATAGCGCTTGTATCTTCCCGGTCCATCGGTGAAGTTTGCATCTGCGACGCGATACTTGGTGATTCCCATTTCTGCATTGCGTACCAATTCCGTTCGAATACTGTCGAGACTTCGAAGATTCATTCCTCGATCGTACGTGCAATAAAAGCAGTTGTACTTACAGCCCCGTGAGAACTCGATACTGTAAACGCCATCGCGATTCCGACCGTAGAGACTCCAATCCGCAATTGGAATCTCCTCATCCACGCGCGCCTTAAAGGGCTTACCCGGCACTTCGACCATAATCCCTTGTTCTATGCTGGAACCATATTGAAGTTGCCCCTCGTCGTCGAGAAACGCAATGTTGGGAATCGTGCTGGGATCGCGATCGCCGTCGAGGGACTTGAGAATGGCAAGCATCGCCACTTCGCCCTCACCGAACACTGCGAAGTCCGCGCAATCATGCAACTCAGACAGCTCCCGAACGGTCTGCCCACCAAGAATTATTTTTGCATCCGGCGCCATTTCTCGCAGCTTTTTCACAAGCTGCTTGATGTAGGAGGAAACCATCAGAAAGGTTGTTGAAATCCCAATGACACGCGGCGATTTTTGCTGAATAATGCTCCTCAGCTGCTCATAGCGCCAAGGCAATGTCCGAACGTTGTCAAGTACGCAAACACTGTACCCGGCACGATCGATCACCGTTGCTAAATCACAGAGTGCCAATGAGGGACGATGTGGCAACCGAATTTGAAAAACCTGCTCACCGTCCATTTCAACGGGGAACAACAGAGAGTTTCTCGCATGCAGTCCATCCAACTTATCTTTTACCGATTGGGAAAAAAATGTCTCGCCTTCACGAATCATGTCTTTGTTCGTAATGAACGACTGATCCTCATCCTCCGTGTGTTCGTCGGTAATCAATAAAACGTCTAACGATTTCCCTTTGATAATCATGTGCCCAACAAATCGTGAAAAGGTAACGAGTTGATAATTGCAAAACGTACAAGTTCCAGTTTGGATACACACGCACGATGCGAGCCAGAAAACGACCTGGGTATCAAAAAGCTCATACTCTCGCAGAACTTCAGACACCTCACGGGGCCATCACAGACAGCCAGCTGAAAGCTGATTTCACCATCCCTCGACGTGGATCACCTGCTTCTTTCAATCCGGACCATGACTTAGCTCTCTCAGCTTTTTTTGTCTTCCACCGAGAGGCCAGCCGTAGCCGGTAATCACCAAAGCATATGTCGCATTACCGCCACTCGCACCCCCAAAACCACCTATCTTTCCTGTTTAGCCCAGCAAGTCAGGCCCACTTCACACTCAGTGGAAGGCAGGTTGGGATGCAGCATGCCCCCTTACCGCGCGGTCCGGAAAGGACCCCGACGATCGATAAATCTTTTCATATTAACATGTTAGGATAATTCGCATCTCCACCGTAAAGAGCGCATCCCACCATTCAAGCGAAGGAATCTCTCAATCAGGAGAGATTACCGCACGCCAGAAGGGGCGTCGGCCTTAGAAGTCTGCACCGGACTGGCGTTTGGTCCGTTACGGCATTAATTTCGCCATCTTCCGCGGTAGATCGGCCAATTCGTCATCTCCTCGCGTTTCTGCAATTTGAATGGCCGAACCTTGGTCGCCGTTTTTCGCGTTTGGATCCATACCGACTTTGACCAACAGGGCAGCCACCTCAAGTCGACGATCTGAAACGGCAAAGCGAGAAAAATCGTTCCCCCCGAATTGTCGCGCCGTGCCACGGATGTCTACCAATTCCTGCAGTGCATCGTAGCCACGATTATTCCGAGCTTTAAAATTCGCGCCCGATGCCAAAATCAGCTGAGCAACCTCTGGCCCGGCCCATTTCCCAACTTCGTAAGCACTGCAAAACCCGCAGATATTCTGCTTCGTCGGGATTACCCCCCAACCTCCAGCAACAGCTAGGTTGCAACGGCCCGATCCCGTTTTGGATCATGAGCCAGGAATACCTCCCCCATCGCCCTCGCACCCAACATTTCTCTCACTGTGAAATGAGAGATCATCTTATCAGTCATTCCCGTTCCCCTTACCTGAGTCACCTTCGTTCCCCCAACGAACGAACCCATCACCTCTTTGACAATCGTTTTCTATTTTTCGCAAGCAGTCCCCACCTTGCCTTCGGCACGAGGCAGAGTGCTAGATACGACCCTGGCCATCGATCTACCGGTGAACGCCTTGCCACATTGTAACGAGTCGCCAATCATTTTGCGTTCTGTGTTCTTCCCTACACCTGTTTCCCGCTCCACACATTACGACGCGCAGCTTTCAAACCAATCACTGAATCGGCGAACGGGGTCTTTCCGTCGAACAGAAAAGTCTTGACGGGAAAAAGGTCAAAGACAAAAGAATGCGTCAATTCAGCAATTCGTGCCAAACGGCCGCAAATTTTTGGACGGAGGCCAAACCGAGCCCTCCGTCGTTCTGACGATCTGATCGGATTAGCGGATCAAGGTTTCTTGATCCGTTGGAAAGTAGTCGGACGGTCAAATCGAGCGGGTGTTTCTTCCATGTTTGAAAACGACATGTCACTAAATGTACGTGTCATCGAGTCGCCTTCCAAGACACGCGTCACCGTGGCTGAGATGGATTCTCCCTGATCGCCAACGCCCTGAAATCGGCTGACCATCGTCGATTTATTTCCGTCGACCGTCAGAGAAACCATTTCACCATGCCACGACCCGCCTGTCTTTCCAATGCCGTGAAAAGCGACACGCTCTCGCCCCGCATCCCAATACATCACGTGTCCTGCCATTTCTTCCTTGGATCCATCCGCCTTGATAATCTCGTTTCCACCAAAAACAGCTCGACCATCAAGGCCCTGGGTGTGCCTAGTGATCAATTTCGAACCGTCACGTATTTCCGCTTCCCAGGTCCCCGTTATGTCAAACTTGGCGAGAACGGAGGCAAGTTTATTGACTCGTTTCATCGCCACAGTCCAAGGCTTGCCGTCAACCGACTGCCCCTCGCGTTGCACCGCTTTGACCTTTCCGATTCGTTGATTTGCGTCAACCGTCCATCGCTCAACAACATATTCAGTCGTCACGCCGCGGCTCGTCTCGAAAAGGCTCCAACGCTCGGTACCTGTTTTCTTATCGATACCCATCAACGTCGAAATTCCGGAGAAGGGCTTACCGGTGTCAAAACCAGAATACATTAATTTCACCTGTCGATGCTCCTCATCCCAAAAGGAGTAGCCGGCTCCACTCGTAATCACGTCACCGTCCACTGACTTCATATGGTGCGACGACTCGATGCGGTTTCCTCCATTGGCAAGTTCCCATGAATTCGTTTCGCTGTAATCAATTCCAGCCGGAATACCTTCCCACATCGCCTGTGTTTCACCTGAGCTCACCCAGACGCCCAAGCTATCGGACGCAACTCGGAATTTCACAAATTCCTGCCATGACGCAGGCGCCTTTAACTGCAAGGATTCATCATCGCCAAAACTTCTTTCAATGGACAGAAAGGCAACCACCAAGACGACAATGACAACACGAGCCCCCCATTGAGCTACCAAATTTCTACAAATCGAACGCTGTAAATTCATTTTTTTCCCAACCGTTAAAATTCGTCAGGTACTACCGGATCGCAAAAATGATCAATACAACACAGCTTTTCAACCATCTATTGCGACAGCCATTTCTTGTAGCCATATCCGGGACAAGCGAACAGAAGGATACGGGCTGACCGCTTCCAATCGGATTATTGATTAGTGCGCAAAAGGCGGACCGATTACCCAGCTCAATTCACTCAATTCGTGCGATTTACTCCTACGATGCTCCCGCGGCCCCGGGCCCCACGGTCAGACATGGCCTGAGCCGCTGCGGTGATGCAACCGACCTTTTTGCCGGAAACCGCTTGATCCCAACTTCCCTAAAAATTTTCTCCTTTGCGCGACCGGTTCCCTGAGAGATGTCGTTTTAGTGTTGGCCGCTTCAACCAACGGTCTCGACCTGACCGTCGAACGTCCAACTCGTCCTCGTTGCGGAACCCATGCGAAATCGCTTCGCGTAGCCCTGAATCCTGGGAGAAATGAACATGTTGCCACGCACAAACCAACGCCGTTTTGGAATGATCGAAGGATTGGAAGATCGGCAATTGATGGCTGCTGACCTCGTTGGTGGTCTCGTCGATGCGATGCCGCAGCCTCAGGAGCCCGATCCTACGATGCTGGTCCAGGCAGGCGAGGAAAAGCTCGATTTCAACAGTGGTATGAACTTAAAGAAGGACGATTTGGTCGTCATTCCATCAAATCTGGCTGGAACATGGACGAACGCCAACGACAACACCCGAAGTCTCACCAAGATTCAGATTTTTGATGGACCAGGTGGTCCCCAGATTCAAGCCTGGGGCTCCTGCCTTCCTTCTGACTGTGATTGGGGTAAAACCGATCTCGATCTATTGACAACCTCAGTGACTGACGTAACCCCCGACTATGCAATCGGATCCTGGAACCCCGACTTCAAGGAATCAACCGTCACCATCGATCTGAATGGGCCGTTGGGAAAGGTGGTCGATCTCTACAATGTGTTCACCGATGACAGCAATCGTGAAAATTTCCACGAGCGATATTGGTTGTCGAATAATGGATCGATGCACGAAATCTTAGATTTCGGAAACAACGAACTCCAGAACGTCATCGCAGGAAGCTGGGTAAACTCGAACCCTCACACAGGTGGTATCACCCGAGCGGACATAACGGACACGGCGCCGTCAGAAGCCCAAGAAGACCTGTTACTCAACTTTTATGGATCCTGTTTCCCGACCGATTGCAACTGGGGGGCGACGGAGATGCATGAACTGGGTTCTTCCATTGCCGATCAAACTCCTGAATACGCGATTGCGAATTACGACCACGATTTCAAATCAACTTTCGTAACTTCGCGTTTCGAGAGCGGCGATCTCATCGTCGGCACCTACGACGTCTTCCATGACGATAGTGGTCGATCGAATTACTTCAGCGAACACCGGATGTGGAAACTGGGTGACGCAAATCATGATGGTCGCTTTAATTCTTCAGACATCGTGCAGATTATGCAAGCCGGTGAGTACGAGGATGGCATCAATAACAATTCCACATGGGAAGAGGGAGACTTCGACCGCGATGGTGACTTCACGACATCCGACCTGGTACTCGCCTTCGGTTCCGGTGGATTTGAGCAAACGAGAATTCGCCCGCCCCAACCTCCCGTACTCATTCCGTTGCCCGAGTTTGATCCGACCATTCGTTTTAACTCGTCTGTCGACCTTGTCGACGACATTTTCAACGAAGAAGATTTCGAAGGCCCATTCCCCCCAGGGTTTGAGGTGGTCCCAAATGCTGTCGACGATATCTTTGAAAGAGTGTTCGCTTAAGCATCCCTGAAAGCTTGAGTTGGCAAGGGCCAAGCTTTCAAGCCTGTCGATAGAAGTCGAAAATCGCGTTAGACTTCTAACGACCCAAAGGGTGGAGACCATGCGACGCCACGACGCTCAGCAACGTGGCTCGTACGGCTCCACCTTTTTTTTCGGTGAGCATGTCAGGATGGCGTTTTCGATCCAAAGCGTCCGACACCTACTCACAAGCTTGGCCGTAAGTCTCAGCAGGGTACCTTCAAAGAGCCGACAACGTTATCGATGCTTTAAAAATACGGAACGTTCAGCTGAGTCAAGACTTACCCGAATTTCGAGTGAAAACACGAACAAACAATAAAAAGCACCTTGCAAGGAGTACCGACAACGTTGGCTGGCTCGCCAATATCTGCCCCACCAAGGTTCGGTCGCGTCGTTCACAGGCCCGCCACAATTGGGCATAAAATGCAAGTGTGCAAACCGGCGATTGTGAGTCTTCCGAAAAAGCTCGATACCCAGACCAATCGTCAAATGATCGACAACGGGCAACAAACGACATCGCAGTCTCTTCATATCGAAAAAAGTGCCATGTCCGACTTGGCATAAAAAGCAACTGACCGGGCTCAAGTGTTACCGACCACCCCTCAAGATCTTCAAGAATAGGATTTTCGGCGATCGTTTCCTCATCCAACGCTTCATAGAGATTAAGCTTGCAAACCGCCTGTATCGCGTCGCTTGTTGATTCATCATAGGCAAACATTTTGACCGTCTTATTCCCCCATACACACCAATGAAGCGTATGGCTGTGATCTGGATCGTAATGCCCGCTGGAAACGGCGTTCGCTCCGGCAATGAATAACTGGGGTGTGTAAGGTGGTACAAAAGGCCACGCTCTTGAATCGGATCGATCAAGCCCCAAGAATTTCCCCGGCGGAAACAACGCATCGAGATCTTTCAAGTCAAGGTCTTCGAGTAGCGAAGGGTTCTTTCCGAAGAAATCGTAGTAGGGATGGGCAACTTCAAAATGCTTCACCGCTTCACCGCGATCAAGTCTGTCGATTAAGTCAGAAACGGTGGTGACAGGAAGCCCTTTCAACCAATCCAGAGAATGCCCGTCATTCGAAACATGATGATAAAGGATGGGAAGTTGGCCAAGCTGGTCCTGAAAAAACGACTTGGTCCATTTATGGTAGGCAGGCCAGGTCTCGATCACCCCTTGCAAAATACAAGGAATAGATGGATTGACATATTGCTCACGGAATGCCTCATAGCCTAAGTGGCGAACATCAACCACATCCACCCCGCGGTCACGGAAACGATTTGGATCCAAGGAAACCGAGCGTTCAGCCCGCATAGCTTTATTCATCAATTTGAACTCCGCACTTCAAACGGTCCACGCATACCATACCCACGGTCAGTCATTGCATCTTATATTCACTCCAGACTAGCCACGGACTATTTCAAATTCCAGTCATTTATACTGCTGTCGACTCGTCCGGCGATTGCCCTCCCGGACATACGCGGAATCCATCGCAACGATTCAAAAGCTGTACACAAATTTTGCCGCCGATGATGCAGATTTTCACTCTGCTGAACAAACGTTCGACTTCGCTTTTCACGAGCAGAACAAAACGACGCGACGCCCATTTTTTCGCCTGGAACGCCAATTCAGAAAAATGCTCGGTGACATTCCTTCCGGATCTTCGCAACAAAAGCCTCCACGCTGGCCCCTGCATCTCCACGCTGGACCCTGTATCACAGTCAAGCTAAACTCAGTAGCCAAATGACAACCTGATTGACAACAACGCTTAGCAACAACGCTTAGCAACAACGCTTAGCAACAACGCTTGCTAAGCTCTTCACGAAACACCAAAGCGTTACTCGATCAAACATGAACACCTCTAAATCGCAATCTGAGGGATCATCCGGGAAACTAAATGCTTATCTTTCCGCCATAATCTTCACCTGCTTCGGTAGCCTATTGGGCGGCCTGATGGGCTGGTTTTTCTTTAGCATGTTTCTTGAACAGATAGGAAAAGCTTTCGACCTCGGATTTCTCGAAAATCATTCTCGGTGGTATGGTGCACTAATCTTCGGCTATCTGAGCGGAGCGTCCACCTTCAAGACTTTCTCGACGGCTGTATTAGCCAAAGAACGAAGACAGGCCGCGCAAAAACTAGGCTTTCAAGTAACCGAATCACTTGAAAACGAATTGGCCGAATCCTTGGAACGGATATTCGACAACCGGGGCACGGTCGACATTCACAACGCGGTGCGGCGTGAATCGGATCTGGCCAAAATAGTGATTGCAGATCTGGATTTTTCCGATCCTCAAAACCATCATTCTGGGAATACGAACGACGAGACAATTGTATACATCGAGGCAGCCGGTTTTTCGCTTCCCCGTTTCACGATGACACCAGAAGGCAAACTAACAAACTTGCTATTTTCAGTCGTCGGAAACCTCGATATCAACTTCGACGAACATCCTGATTTCTCACGACAATACCTACTTTCCGGTGCTGCCCCTGATCACGTGAGAGGTTTCTTCAACAGCGAGCTTCTGGAATATTTTTCGGAACACGCTGGCTGGCAAATCAATGCCTCGAAGAATCAACTCGTCATCTACCGTCCCGGGGAGGTATACGACGGTGAGGACATGGAAACGATGATCGCGAGTGCAATCGCCATATTTGTTTTACTGAGAACCCGAGCAACCGAACTCAGTCAATCCGCGGACCGAGATGAAATCCCGACGCCAAATGCGAGACAGATTGCTACCGAGATACCGGGCATCGCTGGCGCTGTTGTTCGCGCATCATTAATAGCACACAGCGATATCCAACGACTCATTAGCCAACCTCCACCGCGACACAATCTACCGAAACCACTCGTCTCCATCGGCTGCGGCTTTCTTTTCCTCCTGTTATTCGCTCTCTCGATGGGATTTGCGGGATGCGTTTTTCTGCTGACCGCCTTAAATTCCGGCGATACCATTAAAAATAATCCTGCACTATTCGTGGTGATCAGCATCTCGATGCTGGTCGCCTCAACACTTATAATCACTTTTGTGTTCCTGACGCGTCGTCGTCGTCGCTCGCTGCTAATTCATGGAAAACTTGCCGTGGGCCAACTCCGCTCTGTTCGGTCTACCAACTTCTATGTCGACAACAAGCGGCGTTACTTGAGTAAAATCGAGTATACAATCAAGGGAACTGTCCACGTGAAAGAGTTTTCGACCTACGGCATTTCCGTCGATCACGCGCGAGAGGCAGAGAAGAATAACCGCGATGTCCACTTATTATGCAAACCCAGCAATCCCCGGCAGGCAATATGGTTGGAGGGGCTGATTACGGCGCCCCCCGATTTCCATTAATCGCTCCGCATCAACGTCAGCAGCTCCCGTTGCCCAGGACATCCAGGAATGCGTCCCCCGCCAGAAACGGCGACTCCGAGCCACCGTAAAAGATTGTCCCACTCGGTATCCGCGCCCTCCACGACCTGGACGCCTTGATAATCGGGAACAACTTTCTCTACCCCGTCACCATCCACATCCTCTAAAATGGACGGGATTCTGAATTGGCAACAATCAATCAACGCCATTAAATTCGCTTACGTTTCAGCGGACGAACCCTATTTTCCCACAGCGACTGAATTGCAACACCGATGAAACTCGACCATTCCTTACTGATTGCCGTCTTCCTTTTCGTCACGCTGCAATCCCTTTCGACTCCCGGCAATGCCGCAGAGTCGCGTGGTGGGGCAAATGTACACAAAGGAAGTGAACGAAACCTCATCCCCTGGCGGGACGTCGGAGGCCCGCTCACGTCCGACCAATGGTCCGGTCTCACCCAAACGCGTCTGGGAGCCCGTTTAAGCCTACCGGGCAGCACGGAATACCAGTACGACAAAGCAGTAGACTGGTCCGATTTTGATGGTTTACGTCTCGAGTTAACCATTCCTCGGGAACGTCCGCTCAAACTAACGATCGAAGTCAGTACACCGCCTTTAAAAGCATCTGGCGGATATCGCAGCAGCAAGGCAACGACGCGTGCAGCGTTTACGGTCCATGGATCTGATCAGCAGGTGATCAACCTTCCGTTCAGCGCTTTTGATCATCACCACTCTTATTCAGACACATTCGAAAAGGTTCACAAGGTCATCTTGCGTGGTCATTTCGCCGACGGTGAATCGGGCAACCTAACATTCCGCCGCATCCGACTGACCCACGCCAATAAACTGAAATTGTATACATCTATCCGTTCGAAATCTGGCGAGCGCAATGGTCAGGTTAAATTTTTGCTCAATGTAATGAACTGTTCAGACTCAAAACAGTCGGTTTCATTGACTCATTCGCGGTACAGCAAACATGTCATGACGGGAAGGGTTGAGCCACCCTATCTTGAGCTTAACGCGGGGGAAACCAAGTCGTGCAACTTCATTGTCAACGTCACCGATCGCGTGCCGCCGGGCGGTCGCGAGCGACAACAGATCGTTGCCTTAGCCAACGGATCCCTCGGCGGTAACATCGAATTCATTACCGCGTGCCATTTACCTCATCCGTATCTGGTTCACACACCCGCACGTTGGCAACAGATTCGCCGTAAGATTCAAAAGTATCCTTGGGCCAGAGAAGGGCTCAAACAGTATACAGAACACCAACCAAAAGATCATTCTCCTCAACAAAACTGGGCGTTGGGCGTCGCCTGGCAACTCACGCGAGACCCAAGCTACGCGCGACGTGCCAAACATGCGATTACCGCCAACGCTGATGGGAAACAACTCATTCAATCCGTCGAACTTTACGACATGATTCAGGATTCGGGTGTATTTTCCGCAGAAGAAGAAACTGCGATCCTGGAGGCCTTTCGAAACCGAATGGAGACGATCGATCTGAGCGGCGTTGCCAATCTCGAACTCCAGCAGGCTCGTTGTGGTTTTACATTAGCCTTGGCATTACAAGATTTTGCCTGGCTTGATTATTTCTACCGCGGGACAGATGGGGTCTACGACAATGTGGCCAATGGCATCTTGCCCGATGGTTGGTGGTATGAAGGATCGGTAAACTACAACATTTGGGTCTCCCAATACATTTGCAAAATGGCATTGGCAGTTGAACCGTTTGGGATCAACCTTATCGACCAATTCTTTGCGCCAGGTTATTCGAAAGAGTTCCGTCAGCTTCCCGAAGACGTTGAAACTCGAAAACGCGAACACGGTGGCAAGCCATTCCAGAAGTTTGGCAAACACATCCAGCCACGTATCACGCTGGACCGCCTTTGGGACTCCTTTCTGCCACATCTTGCCTACGACGGCACGATGGTCGCGGCGAACGACGGCGTCGAAGTGGTATTCTCTCAAAGCGATGCGTATGAGCTCGCTTACATGATGTACGGAAAGCCTGAGTATGCTTCGGTGATCAAACGCGGCCCGCGACGAAGCCTGTTGTACGGAGTGGGTGAACTGCCTCAAACAACACCACCCATCGGCACCGAATCGGCTTACTCTGACGGTATAGGACTCACCACACTCCGATCAAAAACACCCGATCGACATCCGCGCGACCAAATTGCTGCGACGCTAAAATACGGAACGCATGGAGCCTACCATGGCCATTTTGACCGTACCGCATTCAACTCACTGATGCGTCATGACCGTAGCTTCTATAACGGGCATTCGCTGTGGTACGGTTACACAAGCTTCATGTATGGCTTTTACGTACAGTCCACCGCAAATCACAACATGGTCGTCGTCGATTCGCGAAATCAGGAGGCAGTTGAGTCCGAACGACTAATGTTTCACTCGGGCTCTGCGATGCAGGCTGCTGCGGTGCAAACCAATGCACGGTGGTGCAACCCACCCTATATGGGACTTTCGCTCAGAAATCCCAATCCGCAAAAAAATAAGTCTCCGATCTTCACGGGCCCTCAACGGGCTCGTGAAGAGGATATTTACATACCGCTCCCCACACCTGTTCCGCCTCCCGCGAGCATTGGTGACTTTTCGGAACCGGTCCTGCAGCGACGACTCATGGTCGTTACCGACGACTACGTTCTGCTTGCCGACTACTTGCAGGGACAAGTCGATCACACCTTTGACAATCTAGTTCACATTCGAGGCTTTGAGGGCATCCGCGGTGACATTCAACTGCCTCCACGTCACTCGGATCAAATGAGCACAAACCCGTTGCTGGCGCCTCAGCTGATCACTGATTGCAACTGGTACAGGAAGACGGGCACCTCGCGAGCCAATTTTCGTACCGTGTTTGACGGGCATTCGAGTCAATTCTGGGGATACCTTCATGGCAAGGAAGGCAATCTACACATGGACGTCTTTTCCGCTTGGCCCATCGACAATGAAGTCATGATCGGGACTGCGCCCGTCGGTAAAGGACGGGCTGGGTTGACACACTATCAAATCACTTTGGACGACAAACTAATCGCAGAGAAGAAGTTTTCGCCATGGATTCTTGGTCGTGAAGAAATGAGTCTACCTATTCAAGGTGGATCCGTGATTCGTCTCGCCACCACCAACACCGACGCGCGTGGCAAAGGGCACTTCCCGACACCAAGAGTTAATAGCCTCTTCTGGGCGAACGGCAGCATTGAAACAGCAGACGGTAAACGCATCCCCTTGTCAAAGCTAGAAACGATGGGACAACTCACGTATGACGGAATTTTACTGACGACTGACGCCGGCAATCCACTCGCACCAGGCACGGACTTTTTTGGTGGAGAAGTCAAAATCCAAGGAAGACCGTATCGGGAAACCATTTCAGCCCAACCCCAGGGAAACGGCATCATTCGAATCGACCTGCAACAACTCAACGCCAAGGCGCTCCATGTCACGATTGGTGCAGATTACCCCTACGGAACGGAAAAACTTCAGGAACACCGTTACGTGCACGGTTCGCGAATCCACGGTCCGTCAGCACGATTCCTAACCGTCATCGAAGCCTATGAGGACCGCGCCCGAATAAAACAGGTGAATGCGTCCTCTGCGAACCAACTCAACGTACAACTGGTCGACGGAACGGAACAGCAAATTCGAATCGACGGACTCGAAGGTGACGGCAGTAGCATCGCCGTCAAACTCACCGAATCCAGAAACGGTAAAACCATTCGCACCGAGTCAACCCAATCTCGCTGAACAACCAACGAGAGCAAATCTCTCAGATTCAATCCACCGACGACGCCTCATCATGGATGATTTCCTCCGATGTGGGCACGCTTTTGTGAAACACGGTAAATCGTTGGCAATCGAGCTTCGACTTCGCGCGGAAGCCCTGACGGCAAATCCTTATGCGCGTGGATTCCTTCGATGATCGGTTGCTCCACGACGCATCACGTCGTTGGTAATTAGGTCACTGCGACTCCCCGCATCCAACCGACATTGAGTCGTTCAGCGGCAGGGATGCAGTCAATCACAAAGCTTTCTCGGTCTCGGGTAGAAAACCAAACGCCACTTAACCCTTTCGTTTATTTTGGGTTAGAATAAGCGGTCTCCAATACTGCTGTCCCCCTTCCAGAGAACAACAAATGAACCTCTCGCGCAGACAATTTTTGTATGCGAATGGCGCTGCGATGTCATTGCCCTGGCTGCCATCACTGGCAAGTAGCACTGAGCCGACCTCCCACAAGCCCGCTCAAAAAATGGTAATCATGTACATCCCCAACGGCATCGTTCGCCGTTCTTTTTTTCCGGGAGAGGATCAGACTGAAATCCCGGGATTCATTGGTGGATTTAATGCCGACAAGACGAAAAATGAACGGCGGATACCGAACAAGCCTGGCATCTATCCCTTCGACATCACGCCCACGATGACGCCACTGACTCCTCACCTGGATGATGTGACGATGCTCACAGGACTGGACCGTACTTATAAGAATGGGCAAGATGTTCACGCCCAAGGTGCGTCTTGTTACCTGACAAGCCTTTCCCCCGAGCAAGCCAGCAAACAGGGTATCCGACACCCGAACGGTCGAAGCCTTGATCAGGTAATTGGCGATGCGGTGGGGAACTCGACAATATTTAACACCTTGGAAATCAGCTGCAACGGATTCACGGCGGGAAAGGAGGCCATTGAATTCGACAACATCTCTTGGTATGGCCCCGGCAAGATAGCACCCTCCATTCGCGAGCCGAAAATACTATACGAGCGACTATTCCTTCGAGACAGCTATCGGGAACATGTCACTCAAGTCACCGATCTGGTACTCGCAGATGCCAAGACGCTCTCGCGTCGCCTCAACCCTGACGATCGCCACGCGTTGGGCGAGTTCATGGAGATGGTACGATCTATCGAGACCAGAATTGCAAAGCAGCAAGAACTCATTGCCGAGGCAGACATCACCCTGCCAGCCAACGAGATTCTTCCCCGCGGCGACTACATCAAGTTGCAATGCGATTTAATGCTTTTGGCTTTTCAAATGGGGATCACCAACATCTGTACGTTCATGATTGGTCCCGAACGGTGGGACGCCACATTGTTGTACGAGGGCGTGTTCGACAATCCAGTCCAACACCACAACATGACACACAATCAAAAAGGGGATGGCTGGAAAAATGTAAGTAAAATCGACCTCTTCCACATGGAACAATTTGCTTACCTGATCAAGCGCATGAAGGAACTGAAGGAGATTGATGGCAGTACGATGCTTGACAACTCGCTCGTCACTTATGGCGCAGGCTTAGGCGATGGAGCCACCCACCAATACTACGACTTGCCGATGATTCTAGCAGGCAAAGCACAAGGCAAGATTAAACAAGGACGTTTCGTCCGATGTCCCAGCGGCACGCTCAACTCCAATCTCTGGCTCACGATGGCACAATTAATGGGTCTTTCCATTGACAGCTTTGGCGATAGTACAGGCGTCGTTTCAGACCTTTGGACCTAGGTGATTCCATGGCACGTTTCATGACCGAAACTCCGCCAGCTCACTGGCTAAGATATCTGATAGTTGCCGCACTTCTGCAGGTTTCGCCCTGGAGCCGCGCGGACGAATTCAAAGATTTCGTCCAACCGCTCTTGGCACAGAAATGTGTACGCTGCCACGGCGGGGAAGAGTTGAAGGGCGAAATCAACCTAAAACAATTCAACAGGGGATCGCAACTTCTGTCGCAACCAGAACTGATTTCGAACGTATTAGACATACTTGAAGCCGACCAAATGCCTCCCGAAGGCGAACCAGGCCTTTCCGAATCAGAACGATCCAAATTGGTGGTCACATTTAAGTCCATACTGCGTGACTCGGTGGCTGGCATTCGCCCCTCCGCCCTACCCCTGCGTCGCCTGAACCGTCTTCAATACAACAATGCGGTTAAGGATATTTTCCAGCTCCGTTGCGACGTATTTTCGCTGCCGGAGAAATTGATGACCCGGCAAACTCAATATCTGCAAACCGATCTCAACGAAATGCCAGCACAAGTTGAGGTAACATCCCATTCAATGCAACCTTTACCGGGCCTGCAGGGTGTCAATCCGTTTCCGAAGGATCTACGCGCTTCTCACGGTTTTGATAATCAGGCAAGTCAATTAACGCTCTCCCCCCTTTTACTCGACACCTTTTTACAACTTAGTGTATCCATTCTCGAAAGCCCCGATTTCAACGAGAAAAATGTGGGCATCTGGAAAACTTTTTTCCGAGCTCCTGCAAAAGAGCTTGATCTCACTCTCGAAATTCGAAATCGCCTCACACCCTTCCTTGGGCTTGCGTTTCGCAGCGCGGTCCCCGACGAAACAATCGACCGCTACGTGGCATACACGCTCGCCAGTTTGGATCGCGGTCTACCATTCAGCGACAGCATGAAGAAAACCGCTTCAGCCGCACTTAGCTCTCCCTTATTTCTGTATCGTTCCTCAGGTGAATCCGATCAAACCGATTCATTTGAACTCGCCTCGAACCTCTCTTTCTTTCTATGGAATAGCGGTCCGGACCAACAGTTGCTCGACTTAGCTGCAACGAGGGAACTCAAAGAACGTCAAACCCTTCACAAGACAATCGATCGGATGTTTTCCGACGCCAGAATTGAACGTTTTCTCGACGCCTTTCCGGCGCAATGGATGCAGCTTGAAAACGTTCTTGCCGTCACACCGGATCCGAAACAGAACAGATACTTCCGCCTCGACGGCAACTTCCCCGCCAGTTTGCAAATGGTACTAGAACCCTTGCTCGTTTTCGACATGGTCTTTGTCGAGAATCGCCCCATTCGTGAGTTGATTAACCCTCCGGTGGTGTATCAAAGTGACTTCCTCAAGACTTGGTACAACTCGGAATTGAAACCACCTGGGGTCGACCGCCAGCGAATCCTTGCAGAAAACAAAGAAAAAGAAACAAGCCGCCAACAACTCCGAGCCACCATCCAGTCTCACCAACTGGCGCTGGCCGCTTTCCGGAAGTCAATCCGAGACCGCTTATTGGAAAAGATCAAAAAAGACCCGGAGGCGCAGCCGCCGCTCGACCTAAAGCCTTATGCAGCCTGGGAGTTCAACGGAGATCTCACTGAGTCCATACGCTCGCTAGACCTCGAGGCCCACGGCGAAATCAACTTTGTCGATGACAAAGTTGTGCTGAATCAGGCTTACCTATTGAGCAAGAATTTACCGATCGACCTCAAGGCCAAATCATTAGAAGTTTGGTGCGAGGTTCACGATCTCAATCAGCGAGGCGGGGGCGTCATGGGCATTCAAGGGCCCGGAGATTTCTTCGACACCATCGTGCTCGGGGAACGGAGGGACAAACATTGGATTTCTGGCAGCAACGGTTTCAGCCGCACAGAGGACTTCCCCGAGTCAACTCCGGAAACCAAAATCAAGAAAATGCTACATTTGGTGATGATCTATGCACCGGATGGAACCACCAGCCTGTATCGAGATGGACAACCCTATGGCAAGCCCTATCGTCACGGCGAAGCAACTTTCCCAAAAGATCGCAGCTCGGTCATCTTTGGATTGCGACATGTGCCTGCGGCTGATGATCGATATCTGAGCGTCACGATCGACAAGGCTCGCCTCTACGATCGTGCATTGACTGCCGAAGAAGTGGCTGCGTCCGCTAGTGGGAACAATTATTACGTGACGGAACAACAATTACAGACGGCCTTGTCGGACCAGGAGAAACGAACTCTCGAACATCTGACCGAGTCGATTTCCGCCGCCCAAACCTCCTTCGAACGGATCGCTCCATCGGTTGATCCAGCGAAGGCCCAAGAAAACGCACAGCGCGTCTTCGACGATGAGCTGCGTCGCAAGTTGCATTCCCCTCTCTTTGAACGGGCAGCCGCAAAAGACCCGCGTTACGGGGGCATCATCACAAATGCAGCCATGTTAAGCATGACGTCAGGACCAACGCGAACGCATCCCATCGCACGTGGCGCATGGATTATTGAGGTAATCCTCAATGACCCGCCCCCACCGCCACCCAACGATATCCCACCTTTAAATGAGGACGCAGCTGACAAGAATCTCACGATCCGTGAAAAATTTTCCAAACATCGCGAAAACGTCAACTGTGCCGGCTGCCACTCCCGCCTCGACCCACTCGGCTTTGCTCTGGAAAACTTTGACATCACTGGGCGCTGGCGTGATCGCTACCAGAATGGTCGCGATGTCGATGCGACGGGAACATTGATGAGGAAATACGACTTTTCAAATGTGGTCCAATTCAAACAGGCACTCGTGAATCAGAGACAACGATTCGCAAAGGCGTTCACCGCGCATCTATTGCGTTATGCTCTGGCCCGAGAATTGACACCAGCTGACTCGATCGCCATCGAGGAAATTGTCGCCAACACCGACCAGCATGATCACTCACTGCGCGCGATTATCCGTGAAATCATCTTGCACCGCGCATTCGTTGGAAACTAATCCAACCGCACAATTTTCAGTTAGTGCTGGGCTCCGGCGGAAGATGCTTCCTAATGAATGGCCACATTAGATCGGGATAAAACTTGTGCCCTTCGTTCCCCCAAACAAAACGAAACCGGTTGGCAGCACCAGCCTCGTGGTAGATTTCCTGCACGCGTTCCATGGCGGATTCTACGTCGTTCGAAGAATGAAGCGAATCTTTCCGACCATGGACCGCCAGCAAAGGGCGTGGAGCCGCAAGAGCCCCAATATCGGGCATGTCGCCGATTTCAACTTGGATTCGAGGAACAAGACAACAATCACAATGAAACACAAATCCGGTCGAACTCGTAAACGAAGTGAAGGAACAGTTCGGTACGGCCACTGCAACCCGTTCGTCGAGCGCCGCCACATAGACGGTCAAAACCCCGCCCCCTGAATTGCCAAGCATCACCACTCGATCATCATCAACATTCGGCAACTCGGCCAACGCCCAGTCCAAGATTCGTTGCGTATCCCATACCCGCTCGCCCACGGCCGTGCGCCCGGCAAGCAAACAATGAATAAGTTGTGCCCGACATGGGCGTTTTCCATGCCGCCCTTTGAGGTCGGATATCGAATTCGTGGCGGCAAGGCCACGGGTGGCCGGAACCAGTGCCACGTATCCACGCTGAACGGCCTGCACCCCCGGATCACCCTCTTTCGCCAGCGTCGCTTGACGATGCTGTGAATCATCGTAAACGCCGGCGTAGCTGTTCCAACCATTCGTATTATGTCCGTGAGCACAAATCACAAGTGGACGTTTCTCAGCAGGCCGGTTATTTGGTGTCAACAGCCAAAACGGGACAACGATCCCGGGTTCTGTTTCAATTCTTCCAAGCTGCCTCACGAAACCGTCTTCTGGAATGGGAGGTTCCAATTTGACAGCAGGCCGATGTCGCGCTGCGTCCGCAGCTATGCGGTCGAGGCCTAACAACTCGACCAGCTTGGCACGTGCCGCAGTCTGCCAGGCAGTAAAACCACCGTCAAACGCCTGACTCCAAGCCAACGCGCCATCGCGGCTGTGGAGTCGCTTCAGATACTCCGCCTCCTGACCCGTGTATTGCACAAAGGGTTCGCTTTTCGCTTGTTGCGCCCCAGCCAACTGACTCAACATGATTACGGTGAGTACTGACAATTGATAGCGGAAAAGCAAACCCATTGATACATCGCCTTGCACACGACAGCTCGACCCAAGTCTCTTGACTCGGCATAGATCAATTCCCATTCACACAAACATACCAAATGGATCAACAACAAGTGAAGCCAACGCTGGACGATTCGCGTGACAGCCTATGAAAGAATTCTAAATCTATTCCCATGTTTAACACACGGCTCGCATCCAACGGTTGGTGTCACACTCCACCGTTGAATCAACTAGGCTCTTTCACGCGTCAGATCACAAACAGGGGAACCGATTTCATGCTTCCATTCATCGTCATTATCCTGCTAATTACCGTCCAACTTACCCTGAGTACAACCGCCTTAACCGGCGCTTTGTTCTTCACGGGCGAGCCACTCGACCGGAGCACGATCCTGAAAGCCTTAGCAGTCAGCGCCGCCGCCATCGCACCCTTGTTTCTTCCGGGGTTCGAATTATACGCTTTCTTCTTGTCAGTCGGCGTGTTGATTGGTGGAGTGATGATTGCTTTCGACAAACAAGGCATTGAGGCCTTCTTAATCGCACTGATATGCTGGGCGTTTCTGATTGGGAGCAGCTTTCTTTTGCGCAGCGTAACCGAACCAATGATCACCGCGTAGCGGCTAAGAGCTGCCTTGATTTCGCCAATCTTAGCTTGGCAAGGCGTGTGGCATACCGATTCATCACACAGGGTTTGCCTCAGCCTCTTCCATGCCCTTGAGTTCGAAATCCATATCCCCAAGCGACTCGCCTAACCAATAATCCGACTGATATCGATCAGATGCAGTTGCCGTCCCGCCCCGTTATGTGGCGAATCGATGGCAACCCTCCGCCCATCGTTACTGCTGCGCGGATGGGTGTCGCATCGCCATTCACCGGTATATTCGGGCGGCGATCGAAAATGGCCAAGCTCAACCTTTCTTCCGGTCGGGACGTGAAAAAGATACGGTTTCTGCGCGCGTGTCTTTTTGTCCGGGTAAGTATCATTCAAGATCCATTCATTGTCGGTGTTGGGAACGTAAGTGTTGTGACCATTACGGGTCATCACACCTTCACCAACGATTTCGTTTTCATCGGATTGATCACGGAACAGATAAAAGGCAGCTGGCTTGTCTTTCGGCTTCGTCCAGGCACAGACGTGCTTCGAATCCCGCCAAATAAAATGGGACGTATAACCGGAAGGATCAAGGACAAACCGATCCGATCCATCCATCCCAACAGTAAACATCCGCGTGGTAAATCCGCCAACGGGATCCGCATCCACACCATTTCCCGTACTTCGTCGCCACCGATGCAAGACGATAAATCGGGAGCTATCGGGACTGATCAGCAGATGGTTGAAGTAATTCCATTGATCGGCCAGAGATTCGCCCCAATGATCGATTTGGGCGGCGTCCGCCAAGGAGAAGATTAGCTCAGATTCTCCGGTCTCCAGATTCATCTTCCAGACACCGGAAGCTTCTGGCGCGCGTTCCGCATCACAAGGGTCCGACAAACCAACGTAACCATATCCCGGTCGCATCCGCTGAATTCGTGAAAAGTCCGCCGTGATCGCCCACTTACCGTCTGCACTGAGCGCGTAAATGGGACGCGGTAAAGTACGAATTTGTTTGTTCTTCACATTCATCATGTGACAAACGTGCTTGTCACCAAGTCGATCGTTCCAAACAACTTCTGCATCCGACTTGGGTCGCCATTGCAACATGCATCCCTGCTGCCACCCCCAGGATCGACTGATTCCAAGATCAATCCACTTATCGTTGTTGGCCGTATCGATCATGCCGACGCGAATGGCATCCGTGTCACGCGGAGTTCGCCCCTCGAAATCGACCTGATTCGACAAGACATAGCGATTTGTGGAGTCAAATTCCAACTTGTCGTAATAACCAAACCAGTGATGCCGCGGACCGCTTGTGATCGTGCGTACCGGAGGAAATGCAGATCTCTGCTCTGCTTTAACATTTTTCCAGCGAGGCAAAACCGCCGCTGTCGCCGCGACTTTGATTACATGACGTCGTGATAGTCTTTTGTTCACAACAGGTTACTCCTCGCCACTTGCAGATCCGTCCTAAGAAATTTTTCCGACGTTAGTTTTGGCGTGATGCATGACTTGGTAGCAAACAATACGACCAATTGTTAGCAGCGCAGGCTGGCCTCCTTGCCGACGCATCACTGTTTGATGATAACCAAAAACAATCTCGATGATGAAATTGATCTGCCATCGATGAGTCTTGTCAAGCAAGAATCTCTTTCACGACGTGCCCGTGAACATCCGTAAGTCGACGATCAATTCCATTATGCCGAACTGTGAGACGTCGATGATCAATTCCCATCAGATGAAGCACCGTCGCATGCAAGTCGTAACAGTAAGTACCATTCTCCGCAGATCGATAAGCAAAGTCGTCACTCTTGCCAAAGCTAGCGCCCGCCTTGACACCGGCCCCAGCTAACCACGTGACGAAGGTGCCGCCATTATGGTCCCTACCCGTTGCCCCTTGAGTAAACGGCATGCGACCAAATTCGGTTGTCCAAATCACCAACGTATCATCCATTAAGCCTCGCTGTTGCAAATCTTGCAATAAAGCCCCAATCGGTTGGTCAACTGTTTTCGCGATAAAAGGCAATTCTGTCGAGATATTCGTATGATTATCCCAGTTATTTGAGGCTCCTCCGGCGCCGCTCCAAAGTTGCACAAAACGTGTATTGCGTTCCAGCAATCGCCGAGCTACCAAGCAACTGCGGCCGAAATGCTCAGTCTCTTTTTGATCAAGGCCATAAGCCTTTCGAGTGACTTCTGTTTCTTTGGACAAATCCAGCGCTTCAGGAGCGCTTAATTGCATCTTTGCGGCCATTTCAAACGACGCAATCCGAGCCTCCATGTTGGAATCACGACCACGACCCTCGAGATGCTTCGCATTCAATCGATTCAGCAGCTGCAAACCATCGCTTTCACTCGCTGCAGTAATATGCTTGGCGACCTGAGGAGGGTGAAGGTTTGCAATCGGATTTTTAGAGTTCGGTTGAATCAGAGTCGCATCATGCTCAGCGGGTAGAAAAGCAGACGAGAAGTTCCCCCGATTGTTGTAGGGCAACCCTCGTCGATCGGGCAGAACAACGAATGCGGGCAGTTCTTCGGTCAATCGTCCGAGTCCATAAGAGACCCATGCCCCCATCGCAGGAAACCCACCGGATAGAAAACCCGTATTCTGCATATAACTAGCTGGACCATGGACATTTGTCTTTGATCGCATACTCATCAGGAATGCCATCTGGTCCACGTGCTTTGCCATCTGCGGGAACACGTCGGTCACCCAACGACCTGATTCACCATATTGTCGAAATTTAAACGGCGACTTCATAATGGCGCCGGGCTTGCTAGTCGCGGCGGTCTTCAACCCAAAATCGACCTGTTTTCCGTGTTGCTTTTCCAGCTCTTCCTTTCGATCAAATGTGTCCATTTGACTGACGCCGCCATTCATAAACAGTTGGATCACGCGACGTACTTTTGCGGGATGATGAAGGCCTCCATTCAAATCGATCTGATGGGACGGCTGCCGTTCTGGCAACAGGTCATCGGCCCTCAGCAAGGATTGCCCATCGGCCAACAACGAAGCGAGCGCGATCGTTCCAAAACCTCCGCCCGTTTGAGCAAGAAAGTTTCTACGATTCGGCAATTTCGCGGGTTCCAGGCACATAAACATTAGTCCACAAACATGAACTCATTTGTATTAACCAATAAGCGGCACGCATTCGCCAGTCCATGTTTTTTCACATAGGCTGCCACTTCGTTTTGCTCATAGGGTGTGGGCATGCGGCCCAAGATTTCCCGAAAAGCTTCGTCCGTTTGGTCTTCGATCGACTTCCTGTGAATGGTAATCCGCTGGGCGAGGAGCTCGGTCTGGCGAATCACCAGTTTATCGTTCATGGTTGCCAACGCTTGAACTGCTGTAACCGATTCTCCCCTTTTGGGACTCAACTGAGATGCGTCTGGACAATCAAGCGCACTCATGAAGGGATCTGGAATCGTTCGAAAGATAAATCGATAAACGCTCCGACGATAATTGGATCGGTGATCAACATCGAAACCGGCGTAGTCCACCACTGGAGTCACGTGAACTCCATTTGACTGGTTAAATTGTCGATCCGACGGGCCGCCCATACGATTATCCAACGTCTGAGATATTTCCAGCAATGAATCGCGAAACGCTTCCGCATCAAGCCGCCTTCGATTCATGCGCCACACCAACCGATTACCCGCGTCGATCTTGGCTGCATCCGATCGAAATCGAGATGACTGTTGGTAAGTTGCACTCGTCACGATGATTCGATGTAACGACTTGAGCGAACCCTCACGCTCCTGACACGTGCCGGCTAGCCATTCGAGCAACTCAGGATGAGTGGGAGCGGATCCGGCGTGGCCAAAGTCATTTGGCGTATCGACTAAGGGCTTTCCAAAATGATAATGCCACACTCGATTCACAATGGATCGCCAGACCAAACCATTGTTCTTCGCCGACACCCACTGGGCCAACGCTATTCGTCGTTCGGATTCCGGCCTGCCTTCGAACTCCGATCCGACCAACGGGGCCCCCTGGACGCAAGCCAACGTCGTTGGCTTTGCTAACCGTAGGGGCTTAGAAATTTCACCTCTCTCAAGCACATGAACTGGCCGAGGTTCTGGACTGGCTCGAAAAGATCCGTCAGCCTCGAACTGACTAGTTCCCGAATAAACGAGTGCAGGTTTAGGCAGTTTTGCTAACTCCGATTCAATTTGCCGCTGCTCGAAGAACGCGTTCAGATTCATCCAATCGGAATCAGAGCGATTCTGTTTTTCCTTGCGCAGAATTGCTGAAATCGCTGACGGCACGGTCGGTCGAATTGCAAAAGGACCTTCCTGGCCGCTGACCATCACTTCAAATCGGCCAATCAAATGTCCTTCACCGTGGATTTGGTCGAGTTCCATCCTCAACAAGATCGGTGAATTCCCTTTACCCCGAGTATCCTGAATCTCTTGCTCGGGCGATTCAATTTCAAACACCGCATAATGCGATCTCCCCACTTGTGGATAGATTCCCCATGCGGTCGACGGATTTCCATCAAACGCTTTCTGAACATCCCACTCAATTTGGTCGAAGTCAGCATAGGCTTTCGTGATCTTTAACTGCCGTCTGTTTTGCTGATCGGATGGATCAACGACGAACAGTCGAAATTCGCTCAGATGGAGATTACCATTTCCATTTCGACCGGGCCCTTTCATAGGTAATCGCGGATCGCTCAACACCGCCAAACGAACCGCACGTATCGTCGGCAACCGAGTTTGAAGCAAGAGTGTATAAGAATCTTTTTCGGGTCGACTACCTTCTGCGTAGATCGAGTTATCCTCTTGACGGATCAATTTTGTATCTGCATTCGACGTAACCTGAACCCACTCCACCGGCGACCAAGCCTCGTCAATCCCCCGAGAATTCAGCTCAAAGTTGTCCACAAGGCCCCGCAAACGGTCTCCGAGTAAACGTCGGTCATTCTGTTTCACCCACGTTTCTAATTGAGCGAGACGTTTTTCAAGCGAAGATCGTTGTTGAGCAACTGCCTGATCGGGTTCGTACCTGCGGTTTGCTTTATCGATGCCCGCAAAAACGGCTTGTAGACCGTAATAGGTATCGATCGTGACTGGATCGAATTTGTGATGATGACAGCGAGCACAGTGAACACTCGTGCTAGTAAACGTCGACATCAACGTCATCACAATGTCATCTCGATCCAAATACCGCCCGATTTCCCGATCGATAGAGTTCTCTTGAATATCTCGCAAGGAACTTTCATCCCAAGGACCAGCCGCCAAAAAGCCGGTTGCGACAATCGCCCAGGGATCCTGCGGAAACAACGCATCGCCAGCGATCTGCTCCTGTACAAACTGCGGGTAGGGCACATCCTGATTGAATCTCGTGATCAGATAATCACGATAGGGCCAAGCATGTTCCCGGGGGCGATCTTGATCGTGGCCGTGCGATTCGGCAAAGTGGACCAGGTCCATCCAATGACGAGCCCATCGTTCACCATAACGGGGACTAGCCAACAACCGATCAACCACACGGTGGTAGGCATCAATGCGTTCGTCGTTCAAAAACGCTTGAAGTTCCGCGAAACTTGGAGGCATCCCAATCAGATCGAAATACAATCGCCTTAGCAACGTGCGCCGGTCGGCTACCCCTGAAGGCTTGAGTCCGTGGCTTCGCAATTCACGACGCACAAAATGATCAATCGAATTTCGCCCACCATCACTCACCACCGTTCCAGATATTTTCGGTGCGTGGAGTTTTCGATAGGCCCAATGTCCCGGCCAATCAGCCCCCTCATCAATCCACTGCCGAAGCAATTTGATTTCCGAATCAGCTAGCGCTTCGTCAGGCGGCATTCGAAATTCTGGATCCGCCGACAATACGCGATCAATGATCGAACTATCTTCGGAATGATGAGGAACAATCGCAGCAAGCTCGATTGCTTGCGAAGGTCCTGTCAGATCCAGACCACCTTTCGGCTGATCAGCACCATGACACCCAATACATTTCCGTAATACATCCCGAATGTCGCGATCAAAGGTCACCGGGCGTGGCTGCGCCTTGACACCGTTGCCTATCGACGCCGCTGCAATCCCAACTAGAGTAAGCGTCCTGATCACGTACCACATCGTATCTCGCCAATCCCACCGATCGTCCGTAGGTTTCCCCGTGACTGAATAAACTTAAGTATGACGCATAGTCACACCATTATCAAAGATGCCAAAACGGGCGAGAAACAGCGAGTATAAAAATTCCCATATCACACAGAACGGAAAACGCAGGATGAACGCCGACTCAAATCTCGATACCCCCTCAGGCATCCCATCTTGAATCCGAAAGGAGCTCTTAGTTCACAACTCCGCCTCCATCGGGCAAGGTGCAATCACGACCGTCGAGTCGATCGTTCAACGCCCCCTGTTCCAAATCCAATTGATGAAGGACGGTAGCGCATAGACCAGGTATCAAGACAGGATCTTCCACTGCTCCATCAAATTTCGCCCGTGTTGCCAAATAAAAAACCGCGTTGGTACCGACCTCCGGCAACAACAAGCGTTACTCCAAAGACTTGCTCAGATTACGACCGCACAAGGATCGAAGGGTCGCACTAGTCGGTCTCAGTTCGAGCAGCTTCCTCAAGTGCCGCCAACACCTTCGTACCCTTGAAACTCTTCGGTCGTGACCTTGCATACTCAAGGACGGTCAGACCGTTTTTAAAGACGAAGTTGGGATCAACCTTCGCACCGGCCTCCAACAGCCTAGCGGCGATTTTGGGGCTCATGAACAGCATAGCGAGGGTGAACGGAGTCCTGCCTTTATTGTCAGCCTGATTGACGTCAACATCCGTGTTCAGGACCATTTGAACTGCTTCATAACTGCTCCCGATGATGACCCAGTGGAGCAAATTCGCACCCATAGACTCTTGCTTCAGATTCGGATCCGTGCCGGCGTCCAATAGAAGTCGAAGAACCGTGTTGCAATCCCTCCCCGAGTTTCTAGAGGTCGCACCCATCGCCGCCGTTAAACCACCCGGATTCCGACCATTCACATCGGCACCCGCTTCGAGTAATACCCCCATTACCTCAACAGCACGATCGGTATTTTTGACGTTGAGCGCAGCGAGTAACAACGGCCGGTGTTTTGGGTTGTCGGGGCTCGGTCTTTTGAATCCAGGTGAATTCACATCGGCACCGGCAGCAAGCCAGGAGGTCACAGTGAACGGCGTCGCCCTTCCACTTTCTAAGATCGCTCGAAGTTGCTGTGTGGCGACCTTATTGAATGTCTTGATTTCGAGAATCCGAAGATTTCGAAATTTAATATTGTTCGGCTGCCCGTGATCCTGGAAACCAATAAAGCCCTCCAACGGACGATCTTTCATGGCACCTTCGTCAAGCTGAGTATCAATGATTGGCTCCCCATTCAATTCAACTTGAAGATGGTTACCAATACAGGTCACGACCATTCGATTCCATTCATGCGGCGGACGAGACATATTTTTGGATGGCCCCACCGTACCAACAATTCCGCCATGATCATGTGCACTCAGTTTGCCGGTTTTCTTGGATGAGTCGAGGATCTGCGCCTCAATCCCTTGTTTCACTGGGTCTTTCCGATCCGCAACGCGAAAATAAACGCCACTATTGCCGCCCGGCGGATAAGAATATTCCACATCCAACACAAAATCTTTGTATTGGCGGGTCGACCACAAGTAGTCACCGTAGCGCTGCCAACCTCTCTCACCATCGCGAGGTTGTATCAAAACGGAACCATCTTGTTGAGGCAACCAGTTACCTGATGTCTGCCAACCTTTCAAATCCTTGCCATTGTAGAGTGCGGTGAACTTACTCAGATCGCGGAGCTTCAAGTTACGCCACCGCACTTCATACGGACCTTCCCCTCGGCCGATTCCGTGCACCTGAAGTCCAATGAACCCTTTGGGGTGCGACTGATAACGCTCGTCATGTGTTAGATTTGAAACCGAATGTCCATTGATCCAGGTTTGTATTTGATTGCCAAAGGCGACAACACGATAGTTATTCCATTCACCGTCTTTGAAATGCTGGTGCGGTTTTCGATCGGCATCAGGTGTCATCCAACCCCCGGCGGATTCTCCATAAAGATAACCGGCTAATCCATCGAGAGAGATTTCTACTTGAGGTCCATTGACTCGGCCCTCCGGTTTACCACCAACGCTCTGCGATCGGATTTGCACACCAGAATTCAACTCGCGATCCACTTTAACAT
The DNA here is from genome assembly GCA_029243025.1 of Pirellulaceae bacterium. Classification (NCBI taxonomy): domain Bacteria; kingdom Pseudomonadati; phylum Planctomycetota; class Planctomycetia; order Pirellulales; family Pirellulaceae; species Pirellulaceae bacterium. The sequence continues at coordinate 222,247 of JAQWSU010000032.1, forward strand.
CAAACTGCAGTTCAAAATTACCGTAAACTTGATCGGTACAGAGAAACGAATTGGGACTGCCCTCCGAAGTCGTGCCAACAATTGCGTCATTCTCGACACGATAGCTGGCCGTCCCATTACGTTGAGTCCATCCGGTCAAATCTTTGCCATTGAACAAATCATTCCAACCCTGCGTGATCGGCTTCACAGCCAATTGATAACGCACTGGCTTGACGGCGGCCTTCGCTTTGGCGTGCGCTTGATCATTCGCATCCATCATCTTTTGACGTACGGTAGCTAATGCCGCCAACCCTTCCGGATCTTTGATCAACGAATCGGGAAGTCGACGAAAGTCAGTGATGAATTCCTTGATCATCGTCGTTTCTGCTGCTTGCTTTTCGGCAACTTTGTTCAGAACGTCCTGAAACGGTTCAACAAAAGGATTTTCGAGGAATTCGGCTGCCAAATTAATGCCTTTTTCCAACTGTGCCTTGCTAAACCTCTTGCTACCTGATCCGAAGGTCACGTCGGCGCCAGGGGCCTGCAGCCCCTTCACTTTCAGCACGAATCGATTAAGGTCCTGATTGAATGAAGTGTAGGGCAGGATGCTTGCGGTGCCGTTCGGGTCTCGCTTATCACCCGAAAAACAGAAGGGATATCGGCTACTTTCAATTTCAAAAGCACCGTTCTCGCCATGAAGTACCTGATGTCCATCGGTTGCCGTAGCCGTGTCTGATGTGAGATCGACGACCACAGTTCCAATGTCACCATCAAGTCCAAGCGTTTTGAGAAAAGCGTAAGCCATTACCAGCTGACCATTCGCTTCCGGATGTACACCGTCTCGCCCAGCCACGGGATATTCATCACCCAGGCTTGCCTTTGCCGCAACCATCGATTGCTTCATCGCGTTAAAGACATCCGCGTGAGGGAATCCATGTTCCTGAGCTATTTGCTTTGCGATCTGACCAAGACGTCCCAAATTGTCGTTGTAAACCTGATCAAAATCAGCGTCATCTTTCCTCCAAGTAAAGCTGTCGACGACTCCAGGCGAGCCAACGACAACGGTCGCTCCCGCCTTCTTCATGCGTTCAACAATCTTTCGCATACCCTCTTCATAGGTTTTCCCAATCTGGTCGGTGTACTTCCGGTACGAACCATCATTCATTCCGTAACAAGTAGTAACGACATCTGGCTTCCAAGGCACCAAATCGTTTTCCATCCGTCCCGCAAATCCTGGCGCACGTTCCCCGCCCCAGCCAAATTGAAACGATTGAATTTCCAGATCGGGATAACATGCCAAGAGATAGGCATCCATAAATTTGCTATAGAGCTTTTGCTCGGTAATCGAGTCACCAACAATCGCCAGGCGATCACCTTTTTCGAGCACAAGCGGCTCAGCAATCGCGAAAGAAGTGGTAACAATCAGAAGCAAAAGGCTGGCGCAAATGGTTTTCACGGTCGACTCACTTATCGGCAGGAACAATTAAGTCAGAAGTTGGCTTGCAGTGTAGCCAATAAAAAATCGTTTGTCATCGATTTCATGGGGATTCGACAGAGCCGAGGGTTTCAGCCGCCCCCGGTTCATCCCAGCAAGCCGTACAGAAAACTCTCAACTCCGAGGTACTCCCTCAAAAAGCACCGCCTGCGTGGACCGCCCCGGCAAGCGCCTGCCTGGACAGGCGCACGCATGTGATAGCAAGATCACTGAGTGAGCAGTTTCAATTCGCTGTCACCATCGTGCTTTACTCTACCAATCGGCCGACCCAAAGGGCGCATCAACTCGCCTGACGCGCCCCTTAATCGCCGATCGACAATCTCGAAATCAGGAAAGATCAAAGCGATCGAGATCCATGACCTTCGCCCACGCCCGACCGAAATCGCGAACGAATCTTTCCTGTCCATCATCGCTCGCATAGACTTCCGATATCGCTCGCAGCTGCGAATTTGAACCGAAGACAAGATCGACAGCCGTACCGGTAAACTTGACATTGTCGGTCTCACAATCACGTCCCTCGAACAAGTGTTCGCACTCAGACGAAACTTGCCACTTGATCTTCATATCGAGGAGATTCACAAAGAAATCATTGGTCAAGGATTCGGGTCGTGAGGTGAACACCCCCCATTCAGACGCTCCAGCATTCGCATTCAAAACTCGCATGCCGCCGACAAGAACCGTCATCTCGGGAGCTGTGAGGGTGAGTAAATTTGCCCGCTCGACGAGCAACTGCTCAGTCGGTCTTCCATGCCCCTTTCGAATGTAATTTCGAAAGCCGTCTGCCGTCGGCTCCAACACCCCAAACGATTCAACATCCGTCTGATCTTGGCTTGCATCCGTACGTCCCGGGGAGAAGGGAATCTGCAGCTCGAATCCGGCCTTGCCCGCCGCTTCCTCGACGGCCGCAATCCCGCCTAAAACGATCACGTCTGCGAGAGACACCTGCTTGCCATCCGAGCGAGACTGATTGAACTCCTGCTGAACTTGCTCTAATTTCTGCAGCACTTGAGCGAGTTCCTTCGGATCGTTCACATCCCAATTTTTTTGTGGATCCAGCCGAAGACGTGCTCCATTTCCACCGCCGCGTTTATCGGTGCCTCGAAACGTACTTGCCGATGCCCAGGCAGTCGAAACGAGCTGTGAAATCGAGAGATCGACTTTACCCAAACGGACTTTTAAGTCGGCAATCGCCTCAGCATTAATCAAGTCATGCGAGACAGGCGGGACAGGATCTTCGAACAACTGCGGCTCCGCCGGCACCAAAGATCCCAAGAAGCGAGATCGAGGTCCCATATCTCGGTGCGTCAATTTGTACCAAGCTCTGGCAAAAACGTCGGCAAATTCGTCAGGATTTTCATGAAACCGTTTTGAAATGGGCTGGTAGACAGGATCCATCTTCAGCGAGAGATCGGTCGTAAACATGATGGGCACATGTCTCTTGGAAGCATCATGGGCACCCGGGACGGAATCCTTGGCACTTGCCTCCTGCGGAATCCACTGGGTTGCACCAGCCGGGCTTTTTGTCTGCTTCCATTCATAACCAAATAGATTGTCGAAATAATTATTGTCCCACTTGATTGGATCCGTCGTCCAAGCGCCCTCTAATCCGCTTGAGATCGTATCGTCGCCACTCCCGGTGCCATAGCTGTTCTTCCAGCCGAGCCCCTGCTCTTCAAGGCCAGCAGCCTCCGGTTCGCGGCCGACATATTGATCAGGATCGGCAGCACCATGGGCCTTACCGAAAGTATGGCCACCCGCGATAAGCGCCACCGTTTCCTCGTCATTCATCGCCATGCGTTGAAACGTGGTGCGGATGTCCTTCGCTGCCGCAACCGGATCGGGTGTCCCATTGGGGCCTTCTGGATTCACGTAGATCAAACCCATTTGAACGGCACCAAGTGGACAGTCGAGTTGACGATCACCCGTGTACCGGTCATCCCCCAGCCAAGTCGTTTCCGGACCCCAGTAGATATCATCTTCAGGCTCCCAAACATCCACTCGCCCCCCCGCAAAGCCGAAGCTCTTCAGCCCCATTGAATCTAAAGCGCAAGTGCCCGCAAAAATCATCAAATCGGCCCAAGAGATTCTGCGACCGTATTTCTGTTTCAGAGGCCATAGAAGTCGACGCGCTTTATCAAGGTTGACGTTGTCGGGCCAACTATTTAGTGGAGCAAATCGCTGCGAGCCTGTGGCAGCGCCTCCACGACCATCCTCAATGCGGTAAGTGCCCGCACTGTGCCACGCCATCCGGATAAAGAATGGACCGTAATGGCCATAGTCAGCTGGCCACCAATCCTGCGACGTCGTCATCAACGCGTCTAATTCTTGCTTCAATTGCGTCAGATCAACCGTTTTGAATTCCTCGGCATAATTGAACTCACCGCCCAGCGGATCTGCCTGCACGGAACCATGCTGCAGCAACTTCAAGTTCAATTGATTCGGCCACCAATGCTGGTTCGCCGTCGCCCCAACGGCCGTCTGGCGATGAGCGCCGCTCATTACGGGACACTTGTCTTCGGTCGTCATATTCTCTCCGATCTCGGCTGGGAATTCTCTGCAAGCTGTATAGCGTACGTCTCAACGCTTGAAAAGTAGTGACCCGAAAAGCTTCTCCTCCGGTCTTGGTCGCTCGTTACCCAACTGAGGGGTAGATTTAGCCGCCTATCACCGGCAGATCGGAGTCGCGATCCGAAAATACGATCGAATTGAAATTCCCTGCCTACTGGCTGACTGCCCCGCCAAAGGGACGAACATCATTTCGCTCATACCTGGCAGTTTTGCCCCTGCCCGGCGCTGCCCCGCCAAGATCATGTACTGAACGTTTTTCACGCGAACAACGGCCGAACAGGAGCAGCGCAGAATCATAACCTTTGGATCAAGTATCTTCGTCCATCCACCTCGGAGACCGCAGTATCGCAACCGATTTCTGTCCGTTTTGCATCCCCTGCAACCCCAAACATTCCTCTTCCCCGCAAGCCTGAAAACTTGTTTAATAAAATGCACGCATCTGGCCGATCCGCTGGAGAATTCGAGCGTCAGCCAAGACTCATGAGGAACCTCTGCCGACAAGCCGATGAGTGATCCGCCAACCACAAATCCTGCCACCAATATCATCGATAGGGCTGGAACCCGCACAGTTCTTGCAGTTGCCGATCAGATGCTACAACTGCGTAGTGCGGCCACAACCTTGCAGGCCAACTTTGATACTCGATCACGCGGCTATTTCACCCCCAGTGAGGATGAAGAGGTTGGCCATCTGTGGATCTCCTACCACAGCGCGAGAGCAGCCTTACTTGAAATCGTAAACGCGATTCGGACAGATGTGGGCCAACCCTCTCGTGAAACCATAGCTCAGTTCACTCTCGCCTATGCTGCCACACTCGTCTTGGTCGATGCAGCCCAATCGCTGCGCCGACTATTCGGAAAAAATGAATTAGTGCGACGAAAGCTAAACGAAGCGTTTGATGACTTCCGGATACCGGCTGGAACTTTTGACCAAATCCAGCTTTCCCTCACCGATCCTGGTAATGCATTGCACATCAAGAACGCTAACCAATTCTTCGAGGAGAATCAAAAACTGCTCTGGGATCTGGCGAACAATCGCTCCGAACTAGCCTCTATCCTCAAATTAATTGATACGAAACGTACGGCAACCGATGTTGGTACAACACGTTATCTCAAAGCTCGAGCAACAGAATTGGGTCGAGAGGCTCGTGACCGACTCGTGATCGGCAATGCCTCCCGGGCGGTCTATGCAATCCAAGAACTGGGCTCACGTGTCGTATCGAATCTCAGCACCAAACCCAACCATGTCCCAACGATTCCAAAGCCAATTGGCGAGCAAATCTTAAGCGTCCTGAGGCCCGGTGACGTGATAATTACTCGTAAAGAATATGCAATCACCAATTATTTCCTGCCCGGTTATTGGCCGCATGCCGCCATGTATGTGGGTGATCAACGTGTTGTCGAGTCCTTGAAGGACGGAGTCATGGAACGCGACATAACCTCTCCGTTCAGCAATGATGCAATCTCTGTGATTCGACCCCAGCTTGACGCCACAACAATTAACACCGCCATCGTGCGAGCCCGTTCCCATGTCGGCAAACCCTATGATTTTGACTTTGACTTCACGCGTGCTGATCGATTGGTCTGCACCGAGGTCGTGTATCGAAGTTACGAAGGCCTCGGAAGCATGCATTTCGAATTAACACGACGTGCTGGGCGAGAAACGCTCTCGGCAGAAGATCTGCTCAGACTAGCCCTTGCCAACAAATCTTTTCGGACGATTACGGCCTACAGCAACACGCTGACTCCGCAATTACTTCGCGGTAAACCAGTTGATGAACTACTCAGAAATACGATCACAGATCGCTAAAGCGTCGTAGGTTGACTCACTGAGCCTCTCACCCAGCTGACTTCGCTAGAAACCCAAACGCGTCCGCCACCTTTCACGGCGTAAACCAGCCACACAACGACGAATTAAAACTACTCGTCACCGATCTTGAAACATCGGTTCACTGCAGCTTTGCGATAAACTACATGTTCGCGGACCCCAGTTGTTGTTGGCAGGATGATCTTGGCATATCAGGCACACAAAAGTCCACACGAGGTAATAGGCAGATGACCCACCCCAAGATTCGACAAACACGACACCTTTGCTTCTTGATCGCAGGGTTGTGGATCATTGGGGGACTTCCGGCCAAATCGCCAGGACAAGTCACCCGATCGCGTCCTAATGTGGTGCTGTTGTTTATCGATGACCTGGGGTTTGGCGACACGGGTCCTTACGGCAGCACGGACATTCCCACACCCAACCTTGATCGCTTGGCCAACGAGGGTGTTGTATCAACCGCGTCGTATATCACAAATCCGCCCTGCTGCCCAAGTCGCTGCAGTTTGATGATGGGAATGTACGGTCAAAGGTTTGGCAAATACGGCATGTCTCGTGGCTTGCCCATCCCGGAAGACAAGCCAACCCTCGCTGAGTTTATGCGCAACCAGGGATACACCACCGGCCAGATCGGCAAGTGGGACCTTGGATCACGGTCTCAAGGACCCCTCACGCAAGGCTTTATGGAAGTCGCCAAGAAACCGCCCCAAAAACAATACAGCCAAATTCGCGAACAGAACAAGAATCGCAAACAGAAGAAAGATGCGTCCAAATACATCTGCATCACTGAAGACGGAAAGGAAGCTTGGCTGACCGATGTTAATGGGGATCAGATGGTCAGCTTCATCGAGCGCAACAAAGAAAAACCTTTCTTCCTTTATTTCTCACCAGAAGCCGTACACTCCTCGAATGCAGAAACGCCAGCTCGACTCACCGAGCGCACGACCGCGATTGGGAAACGCAAAAAGCTAGCCGGTGCGATCGTCTCCGTCGATGATCAAGTCGGAAAACTTCTTGCAGTGCTCGAGAAACATCAGCTACGAGAGAATACGTTGATCATTTTCTCTAGCGATAACGGAGCGAATGGGGGAGAAGGCGGAACATCGACCCCATATCGTGGAGGCAAAGGCAAGGGGACGCAGCAGGAGGGCTGGGTACGCGTCCCCACAATTTTATCCATGCCAACCGTCTTGCCGCAAGGAAAAACCTATCAGGGCATGACCTGCACACTCGACTACTACACCACAATCGCTGGCACGATCAATGTCGTGCCACCCGAACATCTTGACGGGGTGAATCTACTGCCATTTCTCACAGGCGAGAAAACAGGTGATGCCCACGAGTTCCTCTTCTGGATGAACAATGACCCAACCGACGCACCCCGCCGAAGATTGATCGCTGTTCGCTGGAAGGACTGGAGGCTGTACCACCACAAACAGCTCGGATGGCAACTCTTCAATTTACAGTCTGACCCGCGGGAAGAGCACGACGTCGCCGCTGAATTTCCGAGCGTCGTAGCAACGATGAAACAACAGCATTCGGGCTGGGCAGAAACTCTCCCACCGGTCGCACCCCTACCGAAACGCATCCGAAATCTTCCTCCCATTATTCCCACCGGTTTTGGGTGGGCTTTTGCAAACGACGTTCAAGCGGATACCGAAAACCGTTTGCCAGCGAACAACTAAAGGAAACGAATCTGGGATTTCCTGGCTCAATGCTTCCAAATACCGTAGGGATGAAGCTGATCAGCGATCGAGGCCCCCTGCCATACAATTGCTAACCCCCTCGTTTTACGCAGGCCACCCACTCTTTCGCTCGTCGCCCCTCCGCGTCAGGGCCCAAGCCAGACAGCTCCCGCTGATCCACCCCCCAAATTAAATCTGCCGCCACTAATTTACCGTCGAGCCGTGATCATGAATGGTCGGCTGATCATGTCGCGGTGACCAAATCTTAGAGGATCACACTGAATCAACTCGTCCGACAGGCAATAATCCTCAACAACCACCTTCCATTGAAACGCGGCGATCTCCCCTCTCCTTTTCTAGCTATTCTCCCGCTTTTACAACGGCCCTGCCGATCCGCTTGATTTTACTTACGGGAAGAATAGGAGATGAAAGGTGACCTTGGTGCCGTGATGGGTTACGATGTCAGCGTCGTCTTCGAGGTCAGCCGTGGCAAAATCCAGACATGATGTCAATTCCGTCTTGAATCGACGTCGTGTCGGATGAACGACACCGTTTTCCAAGAGGCAAACTGCTGCCGTTTTGCACAGGGCTGTCACTGCCCACGTGCAAAAGATCATCTGTCTTGATCAGGACAAGAGGTCGGCATGAAACTTGATTTCTCACTTCCCTACTCACGGCGCAAGGCGACGTTCGCATCGATTTACAGCGAAATCGATCTTTATCGCGCAGCTTTAAAGACCTATACGAAGCCGCTCTTTCGTTGGCGTGCCGCGTTATCGCGTTCCCATGATGGAGGAACTCTTTATGACTTTGCCAGGTCGGGGCATCGGAACCTGAACCGAGTGCATCGTCGGCTCGTGGATCGATCTTTCCAGGCGCGAGAAGGCATCGCTCGGCAATATCACTTTAACGGTAAAGAGCGGACGATTTACATCTTTCCTTGGGAAGAACGTATTGTCGATCAGATGCTGTTTCAGACCTTGAATCGATATTTCCACTCCGCAATCTCAAAACATTCATATGCCTATCGGCATTCCGGCTTTGGGATTGACGCTTGCCAGCATCGCACCGCACGTGAACTCAAGAAGCTATCGCAGCCATGTTACTTTACAAAGCGAGACATCACCGGTTTTTTCCAGTCGATCGATCACACCATTCTGCTTGAGGCTCTCAAATCTTGGATTGAGCCTGATGACTACTTGTTTCAGCTGCTGGCTCAACGTGTGAAATTTCGTTTCCGAACGGAGCACAATGAATCGATTTGCGCACCAACGGGTGTTCCTTTTGGGACATCCATCGCTTGCTTCCTAGCCAATGTCTATTTGCTTCCTCTGGACCGCAGTATGGAGCCATTCGAGCAGCTAACTTACAGTCGTTATGCGGACGATGTGCTACAGTTTTCTCCAAGTCGCGATACGGCAATAAAAGCACGGGACCGACTGCACGAGGTCCTGAACGATCTGAAACTGAAAAGCAAGCCTAGCCACGAGCTTGACTTCAGCTTCCGTCCGACCACTGACAAGGGCTGCCCAGCCAATTCCAACGACACGGTCGAAAGCGAATTCCCCGGCCGCGTCGATTTTCGACATTTAGGTTTGGAATTCCGACGTGATAACAGCATTGGACTTTCCCGCGACAAACTTCGCAAAATCCGCAATCTCTTTCGCTTTGCTTTACGGCGTTCCAAGCACAAATTCGAACGGATCGGCGACCAACCGGAACGCCGAGCGGAACATGCGATCGCTGTTTGTCGCCGAGTCATCGGAGACGGGCTTCGTTCGGTCGCCATTATCGACTACTACCTAAAACATGTGGATGACGAAAAACAACTTCGCTTACTCGATCGGTGGCTTGCCGAGGAGGTGCTTTCGCAAGCATTCCAGAATGGTCATCGGAAAGGCAATTTCAGGAAGCTGCCGTTTTCAAAACTTCGCGAAATGGGGCTTCCTTCGCTTCGACACCGGCGGCGTCTATTAAATCACGGACACTTAAAGGCTTCGTTTTTTGTTTTGCGTACCAGATGGCTGATCGAACAGGAGAGGGGGCGGCTGCCAAGCCGCAAGGCTTTTTCTCCATGTCTCGAAGCAGCGGCAACAACAGTCTCGTGAGAAAGAGCAGCCGCCTGTAGAAAGACGTTATTGAAGACTTGACAAGTCAGGTCGTTTTCTTAGCCGCCCCTTCTTCCGTTCGATTCGCTTTCCTACCGTTTACACCTGTAAGGAGACCACTGCATGGGCTTTCTATCAAAGCTTTTTGGCGCTACCACCAATTGCCCTGACTGCGGTGTGTCGGGCGCGAAAGATTCGCTGTTTGGCGTGAAGTGCGGAAACCAGTTCTGCCGCAACTACGACGAAGGTTTTGCCAAGCAACCCCTACCATCGATTGCAGCCAAATCGTCAAAACCCGCGTTTGATGGACCGGTAGTGGAGTTTACAAATTCTATTGAAGTCCAATACATCAACTTTCGAGGAGACGAACAAACCTTTACTGCCGACCGCGATTCCATTGAGACTCGAAAAGCGCATCTCAGCATGGCGGTAGCACCAACCGGCAAGAGAATCACGCTGAATCCAGAAAAAATAGTGAATCGCTCCGAAGTTGAGAACCTGATGAAATAGTCGCAGCACGGCAGCCCACGTCGCATTCCCCCATGCGTTCCCTGTCGTGTCGTGATAGATGCTTGGTCAATCCGAAGACTCCAAAAAAAAACAGCTGTCGGTAAAAAAAGCAGGCTACCTCCTCTTACAAGCAAACTTCATTTACCCTGATAAAAATTATCGTTTTGGCCGCAGCAGCTGGAATCACTCAGCTGGTTCCTCCCCACCGCGAATAGCGGCCGAGAAATAGCTGGAAAACCGTATACGCAGCCGCTATAAGTAAACTCGGAGGGACGGATGCCTTTCTGTCAGAAAAACTCGAACGCGCGGATTCCTCCTTCATGTACACATCGGAGAAACGAATCCTCGCCCGCGGCCTCGATCGGGTGGTGAATTTGGTCGAACCCTGGTCAGTCAAAGTAACGCGGGTCGAGATCATCACAAACAAGTTTTTGGCCGGAGGTGTTATCGAGGGCGGACCAGCTTAGGGGTCAACAGACGATCTAGGCGATTACGCGATTGAAAACAAAAGACCCCTTGCCGATCTGCACGCCACCATTTTACACTTGCTGGGTTAAGACGATAAACGGCTCGTCTTGCATCGGAACCGGCTTGCAGAACGATTAACAAGCGTTCATGATGCCCACGTGATTAAACCGTTACTGGCCTGATGTTCCTCAAGCCCCAACCGGCCGTTAATATCGCTCCACGGGCATGCTTGCGGCTTTCCACGTTCGAGAACGAAAAACGGAGCTGACTTTCCCATCGATTCGTAAGCGGCCAGATCGCTCATCCTGTGACGAGGGACAAAACTCACAAACTCGATAGGCCAAACACCTACCCCAACATAAGTCTTTCCTAATCAAGAAAAAGAACTCACGATGCGTTTCATCAGTCAGCCGTTCGTCCAACTCCTGCTTGGTTTCAACATTTCGCTGGTAGCAATCAGTACGCCGCACGCGTCCGCTAAGGAATCCTCGGCGATAATCTGCGAAGGAAGCTATGACGGACATCTACAGGGCATCGCATCCGACGGCCACTCGCTCTACTGGTCGCATACCACGCAATTGGTAAAAACCGACCTGAACGGAAAGCTGTCACACCGAATCGATGTCAAAAGTCATCATGGCGACCTCACCTACCATGACGGTCGGATCTACGTCGCCGTTGAGTTCGGTGAATTCAATCAACCCTCCGGAAACTCTGACCCTTGGGTTTTTGTCTACAGCGCGGATGATCTCTCATTCATTGCAAAGCACCCACTTCCCGAACTTGTGCACGGCTGCGGTGGCATCGCCTACGGCGACGGTCGTTTTATTGTTGTAGGCGGACTGCCTGCTGATCATCCGCAAAATTATGCGTTCGAGTACGACCTAAGTTTTCGGTTTAAGCAGCGACACATCTTACCGAGCGGTCAAACGCGACTGGGAATCCAAACGGCCGCCTATTTCGACAACCATTGGTGGTTTGGCTGCTATGGTGCACCGCAAAACGCCGGCCTTCTAAAAACCGACCATCGTTTCAAACTTACCGGTCGTTCTCATGCGAATTTCAGCTATGGCATTCTCCGCTTGAACGAGGACACAGTACTTCGCGGTGAATGCACAAACAATGCCACTCGGGGTAAGGCGGAGCGTTATCCGCAAATCCCCAATCTGACGAGCACTTCAGGCCTGCAAGTGCGAATGGGCAGTTACAATGTCTTGTTCGGAATTTGGGCGGAACCCGAACGCATCGGTGAAATGTTCAAGCCCTATCAGTTGGACATCATCGCTTTCAACGAAGCGCCCGCGGGCGATTGGACTTCACGCGTGGGGCGCGTCCTCGGAATGCCGTACGCCTATGTTGGAAAAATCTCATCCGCAAACCACAAGGACAAATACAAATCGATTCTGAGTCGCACTCCGATCGGAAATCATCGCGAGTTCGCGATCCAAGCCAAAGGCTGGTCACCGGCATCCGTCGTCTCTGCCGATACAATCATTCACGGTATACCCTTTACCATTTTGTCCACGCACATCCCCGGGCGTCCTTACGTCAGTGAAAATGCAGAAGGCTCGGCCGCAGCGCTAATCGCGGATTCGATTCTTCCCACGTTTGGCAACCGAAATCTCGTTTTGCTCGGAGACCTCAACAGCCTCGAAGGCGATGCGCCTTTGGAACAACTCAAGCATCAGCGGTTACGCTCCGCCTGGAACGACCTAGAGATCAACACAACGCGATTAAGTAGCCACAAACACATCGAATCCGGCACCGAATCCGGCGTGATCGATCATATTTATTTTCGCTTGAAAAATGCCAAGGCGATTGAAGGCGGAATCATTTACAACGCGTTCAATCCACCCAATGAACAAAAGAGTATGCCCAGATACCGGTCTGACTGGCAGCAGTACGGAAAACCTCTCTCCGACCACCGGCCTATCTGGGTCAATCTTGAACTACCGTGGGAAGCGACAAAACCAACGACGATAGTTGCACTCGGCGACTCGATCACCAAAGGTGTTCGAAAGGGTGTGACAACCGACCAAACCTTTTGCACACAACTCGAACAACAGCTCCGCAAATCCAACCCACAAGTCAACATTGTCAATTTGGGTATCGGCGGCGAACGAACCGACCAAGCTCTAGAACGCCTAAGCGATGTCATCCGAATGCGTCCTGACCTGGTTACCATCATGTACGGAACCAATGACAGCTACATTGACCAAGGCAAACAGAAAAGTCGTTTAACAGTGAACGAATATCGAGCCAATCTTAAGACGCTCATCTTGCGTTTGCGAGACGCGCAAATTACCCCTGTCCTGATGACACCTCCGCGCTGGGCTAAATCGGCAAAGACAAACGGCGTCGGCAAAAATCCCAATACGACGCTGCAAGAATTTGTTCGAGTTTGTCGGGAGACTGCCAGACAGCACAACGTCCCATTGATTGACCATTTCGACAGTTGGAACAATGCGACGGTCGACTTAAACAAATGGACAACTGACGCATGCCATCCCAACCCGACTGGGCAACGCCAGATGGCCGATACGATGCTGATTCCTATCAGCTCAATCATCCGTCATGGGCACCCTTAAAGGGATGCAAACAAGACCAGTAAAAATCCCGCTGTCGCACGGATCGATGGCTAGGGGCGAGTCGCATCATCCTTCAAAAGTTGCAGCATGCCATTGCCAAGCGCCTCCCCAACAAGCATGTAGGTCTCAGCGTTTTGATTGTAGTGAAAACCTTGATCCTTCGGTGACACTTCGGGGAAACACCAGAAATCACAAATTTCCACCGTCAATACCTTCGAACCCAATTGAGGATACTTGGACTGCGGTCGGCTCACGGCAAGCTGGGCATCGGCAACGATCTTATGCGGTCCCGACATTTCCCAGCCTCCAAATCCGATTGTGGCAATGACAAATGTGCTTCTGCCGCACGAAAGTCCTTCCGTAACGTCTTGATGAATTGCACGAGATTTTGCTCGTAGCGTTTCGCGTAAGGCTCGGCCCCATCCTTGTGGCCCTGCCACCAAACAAAACCAGCCATCGTGTATCCACGCCCCTGCCACTGTGGAAAATTCTTATCAAAGTTATCAAGAACCTTGTGAGCCGCATCGAAGCAGTCGTCGTACTGCTTGCCTGCGCACCATTCGATCGAATTGGCCTTCTGCCCCTTCTGCCACCGACTAGGCGAATCTTTGTAGCCAGCGTAAACATGGGCTCCGTCATCATATCGCACACTGCCGGGTGGAAGATAATCCCAACCTAACGACCTGTTACCCTGGGAGGCCTTGAGAATCAGGACCGGTTCATCATGATAGTCGCCCACGACATGTCCGAAGCCGATTTCGGGGCCAATCTGATTAGCACTCGCGCCACACCCCACACTTACCGGACGGTCCGGTTCGGCTGATGCCACCCCTAACCCACGACATATCTGAGTTGTAAAGGCTGTAGGTATCGGTGGCGGCCACAGCATTCAGAAACGTTGCGTACTCGCTGTTGGTG